>DATMZP010000722.1:0-2808 GCA_035573595.1 Hyphomicrobiaceae bacterium | reverse complement strand
TTCGCGCCGGGGGCGGCCGTTTCCGGGGCATCCGCCACATCACCGCCTGGGACACCGACAACTCGGTGCGCAATCCAGCCTACGGCCCGCCCGGCGGGCTTCTGGGCGACGCCGCCTTCCGCGCCGGGTTTGCTGTGCTCGGTCGGCTGGGCCTCACCTTCGATGCCTGGCTGTTCCATCCCCAGATCGACGAGCTCACCGATCTTGCGCGTGCGTTCCCCGAGACCGGAATCGTCCTCGACCATGTGGGCGGCCCGATCGGCATCGGCAGCTACGGCGGCCGGCGCGCGGAGGTGCTCCCCGTCTGGGCGGCGTCGATCCGGCAGCTGGCGCGCTGCCCCAACGTCTACGTCAAGCTGGGCGGGCTCGGCATGCGGCTCGGCGGCTTCGGTTTCCACGAGCAGCCCGAGCCGCCGTCGTCGGAGGCGCTGGCGGCGGCGTGGCGCCCCTACGTCGAGACCTGCATCGAGGCCTTCGGGCCGGCGCGTGCCATGTTCGAGAGCAACTTCCCCGTCGACAAAGGCTCCTACAGCTACGCGGTGGTGCTCTGGAATGCGTGCAAGCGCCTGGCGCACGGCGCCAGCGACGCGGAGAAGGCTGAGCTGTTCAGCGGCACGGCCGCGCGATTCTACCGGTTGGACCTGGCGGATTGAGCGCCGTCCGGGAATCTGCGGCACATTTCAGGGTTCAGCCCAGGGCACCTCGGGAATTTCCCGATTTTTGGCCGCCGCCTCGGCGGGCAACATCCCGCCACCGCGCCTGAGTGCCCCTAGTCCATGGCGGTCCATGGTCATGCGGGTCCCGGGCGGTCCCCCCAGTCAGCGCCGGGCCGTTCCGTCGGCGCTTCAGGAGTGCACGCATGAGCATCCTTGGCAGCATCATGTCATCCGTCCTCGGCCGCCCAGCGGCGCCGCCTCCGGCCGCTCCATCGAGAGAGGAGCCCCACGCCTCGGCCCCGCCCGTAGCCTCGCATGCACCCACTCGCAGCGCCGCCTCGGCTTCCCCGTCCGCGCACACCGACCAGCCCTCGCACGCGCCACCGCCGA
Source organism: Hyphomicrobiaceae bacterium (assembly GCA_035573595.1). Taxonomy (GTDB): domain Bacteria; phylum Pseudomonadota; class Alphaproteobacteria; order Rhizobiales; family Hyphomicrobiaceae; genus AWTP1-13. The sequence continues at coordinate 1,762 of DATMZP010000722.1, read as the reverse complement.
CTCCGACCCACGCAGCGGCTGCAGCGGCCGCCCACCAGGTCGACGTGGCGGCTGTTCTCGACAAGCTTGCGAAGGAGGCGGGCCAGAAGCTCGACTGGCGCACGTCGATCGTGGACCTCATGAAGCTCCTCAAGCTCGACAGCGGCCCCGCCGTCCGCAAGACGCTGGCGAAGGAGCTCGGCTACACCGGGGACACCAAGGACTCCGCGAAGATGAACGTGTGGCTGCACCAGCAGGTGATGGCCAAGCTCGCCCAGAACGGCGGCAAGCTGCCCGACGACCTGAAGCCGGACCGGCTGCACTGAGCAACACCGAGGAGACGAGAGATGGCGAACAAAACGACCTTCACGCCCGAGGAATGGAAGCACGTGCTGGAGAGCGTGATGCTCTCGGGCATGGCGGTGACTGCGGCCGACCCCAGCGGCCTCATCGGCGTGCTGAAGGAGAGCATGGCGACCGGACGCAGCCTGCTGGCCGCCAAGTCCGACCCGCAGTCCAATGAGCTGGTGCATGCCGTCGCCGCCGACTTCGAGACCAGCGAGGGCCGCCAGGCCGCCCGCGAGCAGCTCAAGGCCACCTTGAAGGACAGCAGCGCCGGCGACGTGAAGTCCAAGTCGATCGCAGCTCTGCACGACGTCGCGGCCCTGATCGAAACGAAGGCGCCCGACGACGCGACCGGCTTCAAGACCTGGCTGCAGCACATTGCCGCCGGCGCCGCGGAGGCCGCCAATGAGGGCGGCTTCATGGGCTTCGGCGGGGTACGGGTGAGCGACAAGGAGCGGGCCACCCTGGCCGAGCTGTCGAGCGCACTTGGCCTCAAGCCGGGCAGCGAGACGGCCGGCGCCACCAAGGCCTGATTCGCGCCGCCGTCCGCGGCACTGCCTCCGGGGCCCCCGGAGGCAGGAGCCTCGAGAATGAGGCTCCCGCCCGCGCCCCGATTGCGGGATACTGTGCGAAAGGGGTCAGCCCCCTCGCCGCGAACGCATCGGTGGAGACGCGGCGTCGAAGCGAGTGGTCTGACCCCGCCGAACAGGCGAGGGCGCATGTCACAGGATGGCGGGGAGCTTTGGCCGCGCGGCGCCGCCAGCGCGGCCATTTTTCGCGGCAGCGAGGTGCTGCTGATCCAGCGCGGCAAGGAGGGCCCCCTCAGGGGCCTGTGGAGCTTCCCTGGCGGACGCATCGAGTTCGGCGAGCCGGTCCGCGACGCTGCGCTCCGCGAGGTGCTGGAAGAGACCGGCATCGTGGCCGAGTTGGCTGGCGTCCTGGATGTCCGCGACGTCTTCCGCCGCGATCCGGACGAGACGATGGTCGACCAGTACCTGCTCGCCGTATTCTACGGCCGCTGGATCTCCGGTGACCCGGTTGCCGCCGACGACGCCCTGACGGCTCGCTTCGTCCCGCTCGACGCCATCCACGAGTTGCGTATGACCGACGGCGCCGCAGACCTCGTCAACCGCGCCGCGGCCCTGCTGCAGGTGGCGGCGGGGCGTTAGCCCCTCCTGCCCTATACCTTTGCCCATGCCGCAGCGCCGCCTAAAATGCCGCTCAAAGCAAAGCCCGCAACAGGAGCGAGGATAGGGCCATGCGCAGACCCGGCCTGAGCGGATCGCGCCGGCGCGCAGCCCTGCTGGGCGCACTGGCGGCGCTTGCCATTGGGGCCACAGGCCCAGCCGGGGCCCAGGGCACGTCGAGCGACACCAAGCCCTACGACGACAAGCTCATGCGCCTGTCGGAGATCCTGGGCGCCGTCCATTACCTGCGC
>DATMZP010000721.1:0-5105 GCA_035573595.1 Hyphomicrobiaceae bacterium | reverse complement strand
GCGAGCCGCGCTCCTGGAGCTGCTCGCGCACCGTGTGGTTGTTGGTCAGATTGCCGTTGTGCGCCAGCGCGAAGCCGCCGAACGCGAAGTCGGCGAACAGCGGCTGGACGTTGCGCAGCAGCGTGTCGCCGGTGGTGGCGTAGCGATTGTGGCCGACCGCGGCGTGACCCTTCAGTCGGGCGATCACGCTGCTCGAGGAGAAATTGTCGCCGACGTGGCCGAGGGCGCGATGGGCGTGGAAGTGCTCGCCGTCGAACGTGACGATGCCGGCGGCCTCCTGGCCGCGATGCTGCAGGGCGTGCAGCCCCAGCGCCGTCAGCGCTGCCGCGTCGTCGTGCCCCAGGACCCCGAAGACGCCGCACTCCTCCCGCAGCCGATCATCGCCGCATCGGCCCCCCAGGGGCGAAAGCCCGAACGGGTCCGGCGAAGCGTCGCGTCGGAGGGGAACCATGCTGCGGCCTCCGGAGCGCGAACCTGCCAGACTCACCCCGCCATCGCGCTTTGGCACCCCGCATATAGGGCAAGTGTCCGCCGTTTGCTACCAGGCTTACGCGGGTGCGACCCCGCTAGCCTGAGGAAATCCCCTTCGGAACGAAGCGGTCCAGCACCCCGAACAGGGTGCTCCCGGTGCTCTTGATCATGTTCTTGGAGCGGGCGTCCTCGATCCAGCCGGGCAGCTCGCCCGGCTGGCAGCCCTGCGCTATGGCCCGGGTGGCGCCGTCCTTGCAGACGAACGACACGGCGAACATGTACGGGATCACCACCAGGATGAACCCCCGGACCACGCCGAAGCCCAGGCCCAGGATGCGGTCGATGGGGCCGATGCGGCTGTCGAGCACCGTGTCGGAGATATGCGACGTGATGAGGTGAACGATGATCAGAACAATCAGGAAGATGGCGCTGCCGATGATGATGCGGGCGATGATCAGGTGCACCTGCTGCGGCGGATTGGCGAGCTGCTTGGCCAACTCCTCCGCGAAGCCCTGCTGGTAGAAGATGACGTAGAAGGCGGCGACGGCTGCCGCGACCCAGGAGAGGATCGACAGCACCTCGCGCGTGAAGCCTCGGTACATGGCGACCAGCCCCGAGATGGCCACTACGGCCACCAGCGCGGCATCGAGATAGGAAATTCCTGCGATCATGATATGAGCGCCTCAACTCGGCGGCGGACGAGGCACGGCCTACGGTTTGGCCCACGGTCCGGCCATTCGGCCTCGGACGGTCCCTCGGCCGCCCGCCGCTCCGCGACGCTGCCGCGAGAACGCAACCCCGGCGATCCCTCACCCACCATTCTTACAACCCCAGCCCGTCGGCCAGGCCTTTGATGTGGGCGAGGCGGGACAGCTCCAGCTTGGAAGCTGCCTCGTCCACATCGCCGGCGGCCGGCATGACCGCGCGCTTGAACCCCAATTTGCGGGCCTCTTTGAGGCGCGACATCGTGTGACCGGCCGGTCGGAGCGCTCCCGAGAGGCTGATCTCCCCGAAGTAGACGTCATGGGAGCCGAGCGCAAGGTTGGAAATGGAGGAGAGCAGCGCCGCCGCAGCGGCGAGGTCGGCCGCGGGCTCGGTGATGCGCAGGCCGCCGGCGACATTGAGGTAGACGTCGTGTTGCGCGAAGCTCACGCCACAGCGCGCGTCGAGCACGGCGAGCAGCATGGCGAGCCGGTTGGAGTCCCAGCCCACGACGGCGCGCCGCGGCGTGCCGAGCCCCGAGGGCACAACCAGGGCCTGCAATTCGACCAGGATCGGTCGCGTGCCTTCCATGCCGGCGAACACGGCGGAGCCCGGCGTGGAGGCCAGCCGCTCGCCGATGAACAGCTCCGACGGGTTGGCGACCTCGCGCAGGCCGCCGGCCGCCATCTCGAACACCCCGATCTCGTCGGTGGCGCCGAAGCGGTTCTTGTTGGCGCGCAGGATACGGAAGGCATGCCCGCGGTCGCCCTCGAAGTAGAGCACGGTGTCGACCATGTGCTCGATCACCTTCGGACCGGCGATCTGGCCGTCCTTGGTGACATGGCCCACCAGCAGGAGCGCGGCGCCGCGTGCCTTGGCGAAGCGCACCAGCGCCTGCGTGGCCGCGCGCACCTGGCTGACCGTGCCGGCCGCGGCCTCGATCTCCTCGGCCCACAGCGTCTGGATCGAGTCGATGATGACGAGGTGCGGCGCGCCGCCCTCGCCGAGCGTGCTGAGGATGCTGGACAGGCTGGTCTCGCTGGCCAGCGCCACCGGCGCCCGCGCCAGGTCGAGCCGCTCGGCGCGCAGGCGCACCTGGCTCACCGCCTCCTCGCCCGTGAAGTAGACCGCGCGCCGGCCGGACAGCGCGAACGCCGCCGCCACCTGCAGGAGCAGCGTGGACTTGCCGATGCCGGGCTCGCCGCCGATCAGCAGCGCCGATCCCGGCACGATGCCGCCGCCAGTGACGCGGTCCAGCTCGGCAAGGCCCGTCGCCATGCGCTCGAACCGCTCCGCCGGGGCCTCGGCGAGGTTCTGGAGGGAGACCGTACGCCCTTTGGACGGCCTGGCGCCGCCGGGTCCAGGCGGGGCAACGTCCACCTCCTCGACCAGCGTGTTCCACTCGCCGCAGCCGGCGCACTTGCCGACCCAGCGCGGAGAAACCGCGCCGCAGCTCTGGCACACGTACTGCGCGCGCGCTGCTTTGGCCATGGCTGTCAGGCTCCCTCAACCGGGGTCAGACCCTGCGGGTCTGACCCACTTTCTGACACCCGTCATCCCGGAAGCCGAGCCACAGGCGAGGCTATCCGGGACCTCATCAAGCGAGTCGTAACCCTCACGAGGTCCCGGATCGAAGCGCTGCTCGCCTGCGGCGCGCATCGCTCCGTCCGGGATGACGGGTGGAATTCATGCTCCCTCGTAGACGCGCAGGACCCTCGGACCCAAGCGCGACAGCAGCTCGTAGCCGATAGTGCCGGCCCGGTCGGTCAGGTCATCGACGGTGACACGCTGGCCCATCACCTCCACCCAGCCGCCCCGCCGCGTCAGCTCCTCGGGCACGTCGGTCACGTCGACGTTGATGAAGTCCATGGAGACACGACCCACGATCGGCACCGGATAGTCGCCGATGTAGCCGACGGGGCCGGCCTTGCCGGTGGCGACGCTGAGGGCGCGCAGGAAGCCGTCGGCGTAGCCGCAGGCGATGGTGGCGATGCGCGAGGGCCGCTGCACGCTGTAGATGGCGCCGTAGCCGATGGTCTCGCCCGGTGCCACGTCCTTCACCTGCAGGATGCGGGCGGTGAGCCGCACCACGGACCGCATCGGGTTGGGCTTGTCCTCGTGCGCGCGCCCGCCGTAGAGAGCGATGCCGGGGCGCACCACGTCGAAGTGATAGGCGTGTCCGAGAAAGGTGCCGCCCGAGTTGGAGAGGCTTGCCGGTGCAGGCGGCAGCAGGGCGCGCAACGCGTTGAACCGCTGGCGCTGGCGCTCGTTCATGGGGTTGGCCGGCTCGTCGGCGCAGGCGAGGTGGCTCATGACGAGCGTCACGTCGATGGTGGCCAGCAGATCCGGCTCCGCCACCAGTCGATACAACTCGGCCTCGGGTATGCCCAGCCGATTCATGCCGGTGTCGATGTGGAGGGCAGCGGGGAGGCGGCGCCCGCGCGTGCGGCTGTAGGCCGCCCACTCGCGCACCTCGGCGAGGCTCGACAGGACGGGTCTCAGATCGAAGCCCGCGTAGTGCGCCTCGGCGCCCGGCAGGAGGCCGTCGAGGATGTAGACGGTGGCGCCCGGCTGCACCTCGCGCGCCGTGCGGCCCTCGTCGATGGTGGCGACGAAGAAGACCTTGCAGCCCTCGTTGGTGAGGGCGCGGGCGATGGGCGCGAGGCCCAGCCCGTAGGCGTCGGCCTTGAGGACGCCGGCGCACTCGGCGCGCCCCGACACCTCGTTGAGGCGGGCCCAGTTGGCGCGCAGCGCCGCGAGATCGACGGTGAGGACAGCGCGCGCAGACAGCGGGATCGGGGCCCTGATCTGGGCATTGGCCCGAGGCGGGTCCGTGGTCGCTGTCCGTTCCGTCAATGCGTCCTCGTGGGCATGTAGGTGTCCTGCGCCAGGTCGGAGAAGCGCGTGTAGCGGCCGTCGAACTGCAGGTCGATGGTGCCGACCGGCCCGTGGCGCTGCTTGCCGACGATCACCTCGGCCTTGCCACTCGCCTTCTGCATCTTGTCCATCCAGGCCGCGAACTCGGGCGTGCCCTCCGCGGGCTTGGTCCGCTCAACATAATACTCCTCGCGGAACACGAACATGACCACGTCGGCATCTTGCTCAATGGACCCCGATTCACGCAGGTCGGCGAGTTGCGGGCGCTTGTCCTCGCGGTTCTCGACCGCGCGCGAGAGCTGGGAGAGCGCGACCACCGGCACGTTGAGCTCCTTGGCCAGCGCCTTGAGGCTCGTCGTGATCTCCGACACCTCCTGCACGCGGCCCTCCGAGGCGCGCTTGATGGAGCCGGTGAGCAGCTGCAGGTAGTCGACGATGATGAGCCCCAGGTTCTGCTGGCGCTTGAGCTTGCGGGCGCGGGCCGCCAGCTGGGCCACCGACAGGCCGCCGGTCTGGTCGATGAACAGCGGCAGGGTGGTCATGTCCTCGCTGGCCTTCACCAGCCGCTTGAACTCGGCCTCGTCGATCAGGCCGCGGCGGATCTTTTCGGATGGGATCTCCGCCTGCTCGGACAGGATGCGGGTGGCGAGTTGCTCGGCTGACATTTCCAGCGAGAAGAGGCCCACCACGGCGCCGTCGTGCGAGGGATCGTCGGGTCTCAGATGCGGCCTCTCCTGCAGCGAGCGCACGCGCGCCTTGGCGATGTTGAAGGCGACGTTGGTGGCCAGCGACGACTTGCCCATGGCGGGGCGGCCGGCAAGGATGACCAGGTCCGAGGGCTGCAGGCCGCCAAGCTTGCCATCGAGCGCCTTGAGGCCGGTGGAGATGCCGGAGAGGCCGCCGTCGCGCTGATAGGCGTTATTGGCCATCTCGATGGCGGTCGTGAGCGCGCTGTGGAAGGTCGAGAACCCCTGGCCGTACTTGCCGGTCTCTGCGAGCGAGAAGAGGCGCGTTTCCGCCTCTTCGATCTGCTCCTTGGGTGGAAAATCGACCGG
>DATMZP010000720.1:0-3406 GCA_035573595.1 Hyphomicrobiaceae bacterium | reverse complement strand
AATCGCGGTTGCGACGAGGAGCCCCAGCACTTGGGCCACGCCGTCCAGCCTGAATTCATTGCCAAACCTTCGCTCGATCAACCAGGCTGTGAGCAGCGTCTGACCCGCGTTGACGAGGCCGAATGTGACGGCGAGCCACGGGTTCCTGGCAATCAGGAGGTTGGATGCGATCGTTGCTACTGCCACGGCAACGGCCACCGGTAAGCGCGCACTCGGCCCGAGCACAATCAGCGCACCCACCGCGATGCCCGCGGCCGGCCAGAAGATAGCCACTCCTTCCGGCTTAGCGCGAAGCGCTAGGCCAAGCCGCGCCGCCATGAAATAGGCGAAGCCGATCGCGACCGCGAGCCCGACCCCGCCAAGCCACGCGTGGCTGGAACTGTCGAAGCGGATCGCTGCCGGCCGGCTCTTCTCGTGACCTGCCCGAGGTGCTTTCAATGATCCGTCGATAAGTGAATGCAGGGACGCGATCCTTGGCCGGGTGCGTCGAATCTCTCCATCGAGTGTTGTCTGTAGATTGCAGGGTGGACATCCCTTAGGGTCAACTCAGTAGCCGGTCCGGCGGCTTCCGAAGCGAACCTGCCCGAGCGCGGCGGGTAGGGCGCAGCTGGCGCGCCAGGCGCCTATGTGCTACTTGGCCCCGATTGATGCAGTGCAGCGAACCCGCCCCTGCCCGGTGCAGCGGCGGGGCTGCTCCCGCAACTCCCCCAAAGGCCCCAATGGACCTTCGCAACATCGCGATCATCGCCCACGTGGACCACGGCAAGACCACGCTGGTCGATGCGCTCCTCAAGCAGTCGGGTGCGTTCCGCCAGAACCAGAAGGTGGAATCCCAGGCCCTCGACAGCAACGACCTGGAGCGCGAGCGCGGCATCACCATCCTCGCCAAGTGCACCTCCATCGTCTGGCAGGACACCCGGATCAACATCGTCGACACGCCCGGCCACGCCGACTTCGGTGGCGAGGTGGAGCGCATCCTCAACATGGTGGACGGCGCCATCGTGCTGGTGGACGCCGCCGAGGGGCCGCTGCCGCAGACCAAGTTCGTGGTCTCCAAGGCCCTCAGGCAGGGCCTGCGCCCGATCGTCGTCATCAACAAGATCGACCGGCCGGACGAGCGCCACAACGCCGTCCTCAACGAGATCTTCGACCTGTTCGCCGGCCTCGACGCCACCGACGAGCAGCTCGACTTCCCCGTCCTCTACGGCTCCGGCCGCGAGGGCTGGATGGCGCCCGACCCGGTGGGTCCGCGCGCCGACCTTGAGCCGCTGTTCGAGCTGGTGCAGAACCACGTTCCTCCGCCGATCGTCGAGGACGGTCCTTTCCGCCTGCTCGCGACGACGCTGGAGGCCGATCCGTATCTGGGCCGGGTGCTCACAGGGCGCATCACGTCGGGCAGCCTGAGGCCGAACCAGGCGATCAAGGCCCTGCGCCGCGACGGCACGCTGATCGAGACCGGGCGCGTCACCAAGGTGCTGGCGTTCCGCGGCCTGGAGCGCACCGGCGTCGACTTGGCCGAGGCCGGCGACATCGTCGCCATCGCGGGGCTGACTCAGGCGACGGTGGCCGACACGCTGTGCGACCCGTCGGTGGAGGCTGCATTTGCGGCCCAGCCCATCGACCCGCCCACGCTCGCCATGCTGTTCCGCATCAACGACGGGCCGTTGGCGGGCCAGGAGGGCGACAAGGTGCAGAGCCGGGTCATCCGCGACCGCCTGCTCAAAGAGGCCGAGCGCAACGTCGCCATCCGCGTCAGCGAGCTGCCCGACACCAAGGACGCCTACGAGGTGGCCGGCCGCGGCGAATTGCAGCTCGGCATCCTGATCGAGACCATGCGCCGCGAGGGTTTCGAGCTGACCGTCTCGCGTCCGCGCGTCGTCATCAACGCCGATCCGGAGACCGGCCAGAGGCTGGAGCCGGTCGAGGAGGTCATCATCGACGTGGACGAGGCCTACTCCGGCGTGGTGGTGCAGAAGCTCTCCGAGCGCCGCGCCGAGCTGATGGATATGCGCCCCTCCGGCGGCGGTCGCCGGCGCCTCGTGTTCCACGCCCCCACCCGCGGTCTCATCGGCTACCAGGGCGAGCTGTTGACCGACACCCGCGGCACCGCCGTGCTGAACCGCCTGTTCCACGGCTACGCCCCGTTCAAGGGCGAGATCGGCGGCCGGCGCACCGGCGTTCTCGTCTCCAACGCCGCGGGCGAGGCCACCGCCTACTCCCTCTTCAACCTGCAGGAGCGCGGCGCCATGATGATCGAGCCGCAGACGCGGGTGTACGAGGGCATGATCGTGGGCCAGCACACCCGCGACAACGACCTCATCGTCAACGTCATCCAGGGCAAGAAGCTCACCAACGTCCGCGCCGCCGGCAAGGACGAGAATACCATCCTCACCCCGCCCATGCGCCTCACCCTGGAGAAGGCCATGTCCTACATCGAGGACGACGAGCTGCTGGAGGTGACGCCCAGGTCGGTCCGGCTGCGCAAGCGCTGGCTCGACCCGAACGAGAGGAAGAAGCGCGAGCGGGCGGGCGCGGCCGCATCGTAGGCGAGGCCGAAGACCCGACACGGGTGGGGCGACGCCTCGAAAATGTTGGGTCTGCGCTTCGCTTGACCCAACCTACACGTCATCCTATGTATATCCCATCAGGATATACATAGGCACGCCCATGGCTGATCGAGTCTCCACCTCCACCGTCTTCATCACCAACCGCACCCAGGCGGTGCGCCTGCCCAAGGCCGTCGCCTTCCCCGACGACGTGCAGCAGGTCGATATCCTGAAGATCGGCAGCGCTCGCCTGATCGTCCCCAAAGGCAAACGCTGGCATGATTTCTTTCACGGTGGCCCGCGTGTCAGCGACGACTTCATGGCAGAGCGCGAGCAGCCCGCGCCCGAGGAGCGCGAGCCACTCTGATGCTCGCCTACATGCTCGACACGAACATCTGCATCTACGTTATGAGCGCTCGTCCGCCCGAGTTGGAGGGGAGATTCAACGACCTCGCTGAGCAGCTCTGTATCTCCACCATCACACTTGGCGAGTTGCACTACGGTGCGGAGAAGTCGACCCGCCGTGCCAAGAACTTGGCGGCGATCGAGCATTTCGTGGCACGCCTGGAGGTGCTGGCGTTCGGCGATAAGGCTGCCGCCCACTATGGTCAGCTGCGGGCGGAACTGGAGCGGTCGGGAAAGCCCTGCGGATCGTACGACATGCAGATCGGCGCCCACGCCCGCAGCGAGGGGCTGATTGTCGTCACCAACAACATGCGCGAGTTCGGCCGGATGCCGGGCGTGCGTGCGGAGAACTGGCTTTGAGGTGAGGCGCCCACTGCTTCTCCCCGTGACAGACTGGGCAAGAGGCGGCCGACATCGACTTACCCCCCGCTCAGCACCGCCTTCACCTGGCCGCT
>DATMZP010000719.1:0-3059 GCA_035573595.1 Hyphomicrobiaceae bacterium | reverse complement strand
GTCTGCCGGCGAGGAGGGCAGGCTGGTGTTGCGTCGGGACGGTCGCATCAAAGTTGAGCAGTCCCTTTGCAGCGACCAGACGATCCGTTATCACGTCAATTTTGTTGGACATCACGGCGTCCGTAGGTAGAATACGCACATGCAGGAGACAGCACGCCCCATCGAGCCTGAGATCGTTGCCCTGATCGAGAGGACGGTCAGGGAGCGCATGGGTCCTTACGCGCTCCGAACAATTGATGTCCGAGCAGGAGAGGACCATGACGGAGATCCGGTAATCTACATTCAGGTGCGCCACGACTTGAGCGAAACACCCATCGACCCTCAGGTGAACGCCAAGCTGTCCTTCGACTTGTGGCAACTGCTCTTGAACGCCGGGGAGACCAGATTCCCGCATGTCCGGCCGAAGTATCACGAGCAGCAGAAGGTCAAGACGCGCTGGAGGGGGAACGCGTGATTGTCACGGGACGTCGGCTGGCCGTGGCCGGCCGAACCAAGCCGCGCCAATCCGATATGAAGCGCTCCGTCAGCACGGCCTACTACGCGCTGTTTCATGCGATCGCCAAGGATGCGGCCGACCTTCTGGTGGGCGGCGGCGCAGCCCGCGCTGACAGGGCATGGAGCCACGTCTACCGTGGACTGGAACATGGGTTCGCAAAGAATGCGTGCAGGGAGATCTCCAAGCTCGGCTTCCCGGTTGGCATCATGTGCTGTACCAGCGAGTTCATCGAGCTGCAGGACATGCGCCACAGCGCGGACTATGATCCTCGCGTAAGGTTCACGCGCGCGGAAGCACTGCAGTGGGCCGCCCGCGCCGAAGCCGCGATCGCAGGCTTCCGGACGGCGCCCAGGCGGGATCGGAAGGCGTTCGCGGTCCAGCTGCTGCTGAAGAAGCGCTCCTGACGGGCCGCGGATTGAGGCTTGGAGCGGGGCGTCATTCGGTTAGAGTGCTGCTCGCAAGCGGCATGGGCGCTCGGCCGCCGATGCCTCCGCAGAGAGGAACAGTGTCATGGTCTCCCCCAGCCAGCCCAGCCTGCACGAGGTCGACTGGTCGAAGATCCCGGCGCCCGAGGACGATGGCGGAGCGCGGCATCTGACAGGGATGGCCGTACCGGACGTGCCGTTGGCGGCCACCGACGGAACGCAGGTGTCGCTCGCCAAAATCGCCGGCCGGGTTGTGGTGTTCGCCTATCCGCGCACCGGCGCACCGGGCCAGATCTCGCCGGTGCCGGACTGGGACATGATCCCCGGCGCGCGCGGGTGCACGCCGCAGGCGTGCGCGTTTCGCGACCTCCACAAGGAGCTGACGGCGGCCGGGGCAGCCCGCGTATTCGGCCTTTCCACCCAGGACGCGGCCTACCAGCGCGAGGCGGCGGAGCGCCTGCATCTGCCCTTCCCGCTGCTGTCCGACGAGCACTTGGCGCTGGCCACGGCACTGCGGCTGCCGCTGATGCAGGCAGGCGGTATGACACTTATCAAGCGGCTGGCGCTCGTCATCGACGATGGCCGCATTGCGAAAGTGTTCTACCCGGTCTTCCCGCCGGACCGGAACGCCGGCGACGTGCTGACGTGGCTTGAGCGGAACGGGCGCCCGTGACGAGCCCGGCCGGCATGGACAACGACGGCCTGCCGGACGACGGCGCCGCGCGCCACCTCAAGCGCGGGCAGCGCATGCCCGATTTCGACCTGCCGACCACCTCCGGCCGCCATGTCAACTTCGCCCGGCTGGACGGCATGGCCATCGTCTACTGCTATCCCTGGACCGGCCGGCCTGGGCTGCCCAATCCGCCGGACTGGGACGACATCGCCGGCGCCCACGGGTCCACGCCGGAAGCGGAAGGCTTCCGCGATCTCCACGCCGGCTTCCGCTACGTAGGCGCCTCGGTCTACGGCCTCTCCACCCAGACCGCGGACTACCAGCGCGAGCTGGGGGAACGGCTCGGCCTGCCGTTCGAGCTGGTGAGCGACGAGGGCTTCGCCCTGCAGCAGGCTCTGGCACTGCCCACCTTCGTCACTGGCGGCGTCACCTACCTCAAGCGGCTGACGCTGGCCGTCAGAGACGGGCGCATCGAGCGGGTCTACTACCCTGTCGGCCGGCCAGCCGCGCATGCGCGCGAGGTCTGCGCCTGGCTCGGCATGATTCATCGCTCCGCATAGGGGCGGCTGCGAAGCCAAGCGGGCCGCTAAGCGGCCGCAGCGGCCGTTCTGGTCACGGGCATTCAGGCAGGCCCGGCCCACCGCAGCGCACGGCTCTCCGCTTGGGCTTCCTGGCCTGCTTCTGGGATTTTTCCGACTTGGCGCCCTTGTCCGACCCTGTGGTCGCTTGGGCCAACACAAACCCATCGCGGGCCGCAAATGCCGGAACGGTGAGGCCGGCGGCCTCGCCGCGGTCGGCGGCGCCGAAGGCCGCGACCGCCAGTCCCGATGCCAGGCAGAGAGACAGGACGATCTGTCTCTTGCGCGCAGAACGGCTCGTTTGAACGAATATCATTGCTCGCACCCCATGTTTCGCAAGTCGGAGTTCCTAACCGCGGCGAGATGGCAGCAACGTGGCAGGCCACATTTACCGCCCTTCGCCCATGCCTCCAGGCTTTGCCACCTCGGCATGAGTGCCCGCCTCACATCTGCGGTGGAGGGCATTCGGGGCTTGGACCGGGACAGCGAGCAAGCTGAGGAGAACGAGGACGGGGCTCTTGCGGCCCGCTCATCGGCTCATCCCGCGGCGTGAACTTTGGCCCGCTCTCACTGTTCTGCCCGCCAGGCGCCGTCGCCTTGGGGGCGGCCTTCTTTCGTTGCTTCTGCTCCGTCGCGCCGGCCTGAGCCCGCACGATCCCGCTGTGCGTCGCAGCTGTGGGCACTGCAAAGCCCGCCGCTTCGCTGCGAGGCGGATCGGCGAGGGCTCCCACCAGCCCCGATACGAGGCACACCGAGAGAGCCACTCTTCTCCGAGCGAGCAACATCCTGGTCATCGGTTCCCCCGAGGTTGTCTGCGCCAAGCTCGACCCGGCAAACGGCTCCAGGGCTCGATGTATCCACGGCATGGCCCGCGGGTCCATGCCCGG
>DATMZP010000718.1:0-4842 GCA_035573595.1 Hyphomicrobiaceae bacterium | reverse complement strand
GGATACGTCGATCTGGCGGCCGTGCGGGAGGCCTATCGGCGGATGGCGGCGCGGGGGGAACGGGCGGATGGATACGATGTCCAGGCAGTATGGCGGGCCGTGGCTCTGGCCTTGTGGCTGCGCCGGCAACGCCGTGCAGCGGGCGACATGCCGGCCGCAGTGGTCGCGGTGTGAGCGGCATGGCTGACGGCAATCCGTCCGGGCAAGAGAGGTGCGCACGAGCCGGCCACGGCGCACTGCGGCCCGGTGCCGCGCGGGCGCGGCCGGCCTACGGCTATCGCGCCTATGGTCTGTCCATACGCTCGGAGCTGCCGCTGCCGGAGCTGGAGCCGGACGCCGCCGAGTTGCCCGACCTCGCCATTCGGCTTGGGGGAACGGGGCTGCCCCTGCCCCACCCCTCGTCGGAGGCCGTTTATGAGTCTGGCGAGGATCGCCAGTACGTTGCCTGGCCCGGCGTGGCCGCCTTCCTGATCCGGGGCACCGGTGCCATCGACATCGAGCCGGTATCCGGCATCAGCGAGCCGCTGCTGAACCTCCCCCTGCTCGGTCCCATCATGGCCCTGCTGCTGCACCAGCGGGGCCTGCTGGTGCTGCACGCCAGCGCCGTTGACGTGGGCGGCCGGGGCGTGGCGTTCCTCGGTGACAAGGGCGCCGGCAAGTCCACGACGGTGGCGGCGTTCGTGGCCAGGGGGCACCGGCTGCTTGCCGACGACGTGCTCGCGGTCGCTTTTCCCCACGGCGGCGGGCCCGCCATCGTGCCGGGCTTTCCGCAGCTGAAGCTCGTTGACGATGCGGCCGGGCGGATCGAGCTGGATGGGGCCGTCGCCATGCCGCGCCCGGTCCCCGGCTTCCCGAAGCAGCAGCGCCGGCTGGCGGCGCCCTTCTCGCATGCCACCGTGGCGCCGCATCGCATCTATGTCCTCGCCAGGGCCGAGGCGGCGGCGATACAGCCGCTGCCCGCCCAGGATGCCCTCGGCGCGCTGCTGTGGTTCTCGTTCGCGTCCCTCTTCAAGCGGCGCGGCCTGCCGCTCGGCAGGGCGCAGGCCGGCCGGCACCTGGCGCAGTGCGCGGCCCTGGCCGACGCGGCCACGGTCGCGCGGCTGGAGGTGCCGAGAGATTTGGACCGTCTCGACGAGATCGTTCGCCTCGTCGAGAGCGATGGCTGTTGATGGTTGCCGATGCCGGACGAGACGGCGCCAGGCCGACACATGCCCGCCACCGACATTGCCGGCTTCGGCAGATACGTCTTCAGGCAGTCCGGCCTGCGGGCGGTCTGGGCGCTGGTGTTCCTCGTCCTCGGCAGCCTGACGGAAGGCATCTCGATCCTTCTCCTGATCCCGGTGCTGCAGCTGATCGGGCCGCAGGACGGCGGCGAAGCCACGGTGCGGCTGCCGACGTGGATCCTTCAGGGCCTCCTGGGGCCGGAGCTGCGCATCGGCCTGGTGCCGGTACTTTGGGCGCTGGTGCTGCTGGTGCTCGCCCAGGCCCTCTTCGCGCGCTTCAAGACGATCTATATGGCGAGGCTCGTCTACGAGCTTGTGAACGGCCTGCGGATCGGACTGTTCGACAGCGTCGGCGGGGCGCGCTGGCAGTTCGTTGCGCGACTGCGGATGTCCGACATCAGTCACCTGCTGACGGCGGATATCGACCGGGTCGAGAGCGCGATCGTGCAACTCCTGATACTGGTCCAGAACTGTGTGCTGGTTGCGGTCTACGTCTGCGTCTCGTGGCTGATCTCGCCAGCCATGACGGCGTTTGCGGGTGTTATCGGCGTCGGCGTGCTCGCTCTCCTCTACCCCATTCGCAGGCGGGCGGGCGCCTACGGCAACGCACTGACCGAGAACCGTCGGGCGCAGTATTTCACGGTGTCCGAGTTCCTGTCGGGCCTGAAGGTTGCGAAGAGCTTCAATGCCGAGCCGCGCTATTCCGCCCAGCTTGCCGCGACCCTGGAGCGAATGCGGCAGGAAGCCGAGCGGTTTGCGCGGGTAAGCTCGATCGGCGGCGTGGTGTTCCAGGTCTCCGGGGCAGTGGGGCTGGCGCTTTTCGCCTACGTGTCGCTGGCCTGGCTCGCTCTGCCCCTGCCGCAGATCGTCGTCCTCGTCTTCATTTTCATGCGCCTGTCGCCGCGCATCACGGCGCTGCAGTTCCACATCCAGGAGCTGCTCGTCAGCCTGCCGTCCTTCCATGCCATGCAGAGCATGCGGGCGAGCTGCGACCGCGAGCAGGAGCGCTCCGCCGGCCCGAGCGCGTCCGCGCCGTCGCTCCTGCGGGAGGTGCGCTTCGAGGATGTGACGGTCCGCTATCCCGGGGCCGGGACCGATGCGGCACTGGCCGGCGTCTCGTTCACCCTGCCGGCGCGGCAGATCACCGCCCTGGTCGGCCCGTCCGGGAGCGGCAAGAGCACCCTGGCCGACGTGCTGATGGGACTGATCGAGCCCGAGCGCGGCGCCATCGCCGTCGATGGAGCACCGATCGACGCCGACAACCGGCGGGCCTGGCGCGACCGGGTGGCCTATGTGCCGCAGGACGTGTTTTTGCTGCACGACACCATTGCGGCGAACTTCCGCCTTGCGGCGGCCGACGCCTCCGAGGCGGCGATGTGGGAGGCGCTAGGGATGGCGAGCGCCCGGGGATTTGTGGAGCGGCTCCCCGACCGCCTGCAGACCGTCCTCGGCGACCGCGGCGCCCGGCTGTCGGGCGGGGAGCGCCAGCGCATTGCCCTGGCGAGGGCGCTGCTGCGGCGGCCGCAGCTCCTGATCCTGGATGAGGCCACCAGCGCGCTTGACTGGGAGAACCAGTCGCTGATTGCGCGCGCCATCGAAGGGCTACGCGACTCCATGACGATCCTGACGATCGCTCACCGCCCGTCGATGATCGCGTTCGCCGGCCGGGTGATCGTGCTCGACGGCGGCAGGATCGTCGAGCAGGGGCGCTACGACGACCTGATCCGCCGCCGGGAGAGCAGGCTCGTCAGGCTGGTAGCCGGCGAGGAGAGCCTTGGCAGCACGACGGAGCGAGCCCATGGTCTCGGCGAAGGCCGGTCGGCAAGAGGCTGACGCATCGGCGCCTGCGCCCTCGTCACCGGCGCGGACCGTTGCGTTCTTCGGCCACGACTGGACGGAAAGCACCGTCGTCAAGCGGGTGAAGGCCTTCCAGGCGCACGGCACTCGCGTCATCGGCTTCATGTTCAGGCGGGCGCAGCGGACGGCGCCGGCCGGTGCTGCCTGGGAGAACGTCGATCTCGGCACGACGGTGGACCGCCACTACCTGCTGCGCCTTGCCAAGCTCGCGGCGGGCCTCGTCAAGATCCTCCGGCATCGCGCGGCGCTGCGGCAGGCGCAGGTCTGCTACGCACGCAACATCGACATGCTGCTGCTGGCTGTGATGTCCAGGGCGCTCGTCGGCTCGCGGGCACCTGTGGTGTACGAGGTGCTGGACGTGCAGCGGGTGTTCGTGGGCTCGGGTCTGGTCGGCAGGGCCTTCCGGGCGGCGGAGCGCTTCCTGATGGCGCGCGCCGCCCTGCTGGTGGTGAGCTCGCCGGCCTTCATGTCGGAGTATTTCGTGCCTTATCAGCGCTACTCGGGGCGCTGGAGGCTCATCGAGAACAAGGTGTCGGCGGCTCAGGCGGTGCCGGCCGCCTCCGAAGCGTCGCGGAGCAAGGCACCGGGTCCGCCCTGGGCGATCGGCTGGTTCGGCACCCTGCGGTGCGCGCGCAGCCTCGAGATTCTGCGCCGGATCGCGGATGCAGGTCGGGGCAAGGTGATCGTCCACATCCGCGGACTGCCGTCGCAGGAGGACCTGACCGTCGACCAGATCGAAGCCGCCTGCGCCGGACGCAGCAACATGCTCTACGGCGGTCCCTACAGGAGCGCGCAGGACCTGGCGGCCATCTACGGCCCGGTCCACGTCGCCTGGTGCATCGACTACCTGGACGCGGGCGGCAACTCCGACTGGCTGCTCCCCAACCGGGTCTACGAGGGTGGGCTGATGGGCTGCCTGGCCCTGGCGCGCAGGGGCACGGCAACGGCGGACATGGTGGATCGCCTTGGGCTCGGGTGGAGCTTCGAGGAGCCGCTGGAGGCCAGCGTCAGCAGATTCCTTACCTATCTGACGTCCGACACCTTCCAAGACGCACAGCGCCGCCTGGAGGCGATGCCTCGCTCGACCTTCGTGGACCTGACGGACACGCGCGATCTGCTGGCCGAGATGGACAGTCTCTGAGACTGCCGGATCTCGCAGCCGGCGATGCGGCCGGCCCCGATCAGATCGCCCGCCCACAACGCCAACGAGGTTGACACAAAGTCTTTGTGCGTCACCGAGCGACCTCCCTCGGGTGGGCGCGATGGGCTAGGGTGCCCCCATGGCCGGCCGTCGACCAGAAACCGGCAATTGGGGGCCAGGAGAATGCCGCTGGAGTTGGGGAATCCCGATCGCAGGGATCGAATTGCGAGTTTCCTGGAGAGAGGCTTCCGCTATCTCGCGTGGGCGGCCCTGGCGCTCGTCGTCGTCTCGTCACTCGCGCGGCCGTTCATTCCCTTCGACAGCTGGTACTATCATCTGCCGTTCAGCGCGCACCTCTGGAACATCGGCAACGCGCGCGAGACGCTCCTCTTCTCGCCGGGCATCCAGGAGCTATATGCAGGGTTCCCGCTCGTCGCCGAGCTGCTGCAAGGCGGCCTGTGGTGGCTCTCAGGCACGATCTCGGCCGCGACCCTGCTGAACTCGCTCGGCCTCGCTCTTTTCATATTCGTCGCCGCCCGCGCTACGAAGGCGGATCTCCCTGTCCTGACGTTTGGGATCTTGAGCGTGCCCCTGGTGGTCATCCACAGCGTCTCGACGTAT
>DATMZP010000717.1:0-4966 GCA_035573595.1 Hyphomicrobiaceae bacterium | reverse complement strand
TAAGGTCGACATGATCGTGGCCGGCTACGCCACCGGCATGATCGCACCGGCCCTGCCGGTCGCCATCCAGAGAAAGAAGGTGCTGCTCTCGCTGTTCGGTACCGGCGTCAACAGCGAGTTCAAGTACGACAAGTACTTCTCGATGATCCCCACGGGCCCCGATCCCAAGCCCGCCTTCACCAGGCCGTTCTTCGACGTGGCGCTGGCGCAGAGCCCGAAGCCCGAGAGCATCTCGCTCGCCGCCGCCGATGCGGAGTTCGGCCGCAACGTGTGCGAGGGCGCGCGCGAGAACGCCAAGAAGGCCGGCCTCAAGATCGTCTACGACAAGACCTATCCGCCGCCGACCACCGACTTCGCGCCGATCATCCGCGCCATCCAGGCCACCAGCCCGGACATCGCGGTATTCTGCTCCTATCCGCCCGACTCGGTGGGCATCATCCGCGCCATCAGCGAGGTGGGCTTCAAGGCCAAGATCGTCGGCGGCGCCATGGTGGGCGTGCAGGCCACAGCCATCAAGCAGCAGCTCGGCCCCCTGCTCAACGGCATCACCAACTACGAGACCTGGGTGCCGGCCAAGACCATGGAGTTCCCCGGCGTCAACGAGTTCCTGGCCAAGTACCAGGCGCGCGCCGCCGCCGAGGGCGTCGATCCGCTCGGCTACTATCTCGGCACCTGGGGCTACGCCTACGCCCAGCTGATCGAGCAGGCCATCAAGGGCGCGGGTGGCACGGACGACGAGAAGCTCGCCAACTACTTCAGAACCGCCACCTTCAACACCATCCTCGGTCCAGTGAAGTTCGGCGCCGGCGGCGAGTGGGCCGAGTCGCGCATGATCGCGGTGCAGTACCACGGCATCAAGGGCAACGATCTTGAGCAGTTCAAGGGCATGAACGTGCAGACCATCGTCGGCCCCGAGAAGTACGGCACCGGCAAGATGATCTACCCCTACGAGAAGGCTAAGTAGGGCGCACAGAGCTTCCTTTCCCCGGGCGGGGAAAGGGAGCTGCGACCCAGCTCCTCTCTCAGCGCAGTGGCCGGGCGGTTTCCGGCCGTACCGGCCGCTGCTAGGATCGACAATAACAACCCAAGCTTCGCACCCAGGGGAGCCCTTCATGATCCACGAGCTGCGCACCTACACCGTGAAGCAGGGTTCCCTGCCGGAGATGATCAAGAACTCCAGCACCATCTCGCGCGACATCCGCGGCGACGACTACGGCAAGCTCGAAGGCTACTGGTCCACGGAGATCGGTCCGCTCAACCAGGTCGTGCACCTGTGGAGCTATTCCGACCTCAACGAGCGCGCACGCCTCAGGGCCGAGCTCGCCAAGAACCAGCGCTGGACGCAGGAGTACAGGCCGCTCAACAAGGCCATCCTCGTGCGCCAGGACATCCGCCTCCTGAACCCCGTCGTCGGGCCGGTGGCGCCGGAGGGGCCGCCCCACGTCTATGAGCTGCGCAACTACCGCGCCAAGCCCGGCGCCGTGCGCCAGTGGGCGGAGCTGATGAAGAAGGCGCTGCCGGTGCGGGAGAAGCACTCCAAGATCGTCGGCTTGTGGATTACCGAGGCGGGCCAGCCCAACGAGGTCTGCCACATCTGGGCCTACAAGGACCTGAACCACCGCGCCCAGGTGCGCGCCGCCGCCGGCGCCGATCCCGCGTGGCAGGCATTTCTCAAGGAATCCGCGCCGCTCCTCGACGAGCTGCACTCCACCATCATGGTGCCGGCGCCGCACTCGCCGATGAAGTAGAGCGATGTGGCAGGATCGGTGCAGTCGCGTATTCGCGCGACTGCACCCTACGTTCGGCCCGTCCCGTACCTGATCACCTGCACCTTCTCCAGAGTGACGAGGCCGCTCGCGGTCATCATCGTCTCCAGCGTGGGCAGGAACGCCCGGATCTTCTCCTCGCTGTCCACGATCTCGATGACGAGCGGCAGATCCTCCGAAAGGCGCAGGATCTTGGCCGTGTGCAGGCGGCTCGACGCGCCGTAGCCCATCGGGCCGCGGATGACGGTGGCGCCGGCGAGGCCGCGCTCCCGCGCCGCCAGCACAATCGCCTCATAGAGCGGGCGCTGCCCGTGCCTGTCATTCTCGCCGATGAAGATCCGGAGCAGCATGGCATCCTGGGGGAGCTGCATGCGCGTTATCCTCCCGAGAGCTGGTTGATCTGCGCTGCCATGATGTGGCCGATCCAGACAGCCAGCATGCAGAGCAGCACCGACGCCACGATGTTGGCGCCGGCGTAGAGGATCTCCCCGTCGCGAATGAGATTGAGCGTCTGCAGACTGAACGAGGAGAATGTGGTGTAGCCGCCGCACAGCCCGACCATGACGAACTGGCGGATGTTCGGGCTCACGAGCAGACGTCCGTCGGGGCCGGTGAGCGTGAAGAAGACGCCGATCACGAACGAGCCCAGGATATTGATCAAAAGCGTGCCCCAGGGAAACGTCTCGCCGATCAGCCGCGCCGCGACCCCAGAGCACCAATAGCGGAAGGCGCCTCCCAAAGCGCTGCCGGCCGCGATCCAGATGTAGGTCATCTCGCTTCTCTTTCACCCCTTTGACAGACCCACCCGCCAAAAAGAGGGACCTTTTCTCGCCGTCGGTATCGGGTGGCCATGAAAAAACCCGCCACGCGGCGGGTTCCTGGGGAGAATCCTGCCGCGGCCTCGCTCTCGAGCCCAATGCAGCAGGAGCCATCAGCCTTGCGGCGGTTATCGGGGGACTCCATCCCCATCACACCGACGCCAATGTGCGGGAGGCTTGCTCCTGCGGTCAAGCGGGTTATATCTGCCGGCCGTGAAAGGCGAGATCAGCGTGAACGGCTCCGGCCACCGAGCTTTGGACATGAGCGCACCGGTGGAGACCATCGAGGTGGCCCGAGACGAGGCCGGCCTGCGGCTCGACCGTTGGTTTCGCGTGCACTTTCCAGAGGTCGGCTACAGCTACCTGCAGAAGCTCCTGCGCTCCGGTCAGGTGCGGGTGGACAGCCGCCGCGTCACGGCCAACGCCCGCCTGGAGGCCGGCCAGCAGGTGCGTGTGCCGGCCGTGGTGCGCCAGCCGCCGAAAGCCTCCCCTTCGCTGACGCCGCCGCCCGGCCTCTCGAAGGCCGACCGCGACTTCATCCAGCGCCTGATCCTCTACGAGGACGACCACGTGATGGTGCTGAACAAGCCGTTCGGCATCGCCGTGCAGGGCGGCACCGGCACCAAGCGCCACATCGACGGTCTGCTCGCCGGCATGGCGGACCGCTTCGGCGGCCGGCCACGGCTGGTGCACCGGCTCGACCGCGACACCACGGGCGTGCTGCTGGTCGCCAAGCACCGCGACGCGGCGGCAAGGCTCGGGCGCATCTTCCAGACCCGCTCCGCCGCCAAGACCTACTGGGCGCTGGTGAAGGGCGTGCCGAAGCCGCCGCAGGGCAAGATCGAGGCGGCCCTGGTGAAGGCGGCCGGCCCCGGCGGCGAGGACCGCGTCCGCAAGGCGCTCCCCGGCGAGCAGGACAAGGCCATGCACGCCACCACGCACTACTCCGTCATCGACCGCGTGGCCCACAAGGCGGCGTGGGTGTCGCTGAAGCCCGTCACTGGCCGCCAGCACCAGCTGCGCGCCCACATGGCCCTTATCGGCCATCCCGTCGTCGGCGATAACAAGTACGAGGGCGATACCGCGCTGGCCGACAGCGGCATCGAGCGCAAGTTGCACCTCCACGCGCGGCGGCTCGTTATCCCGCATCCGGTGGCAGGAGAGCCCAAAATCGACGTCACCGCGCCGCTGCCGGAGCACATGCAGCGCACGTGGGAGATGCTGGGGCTCGATGCCAGGCGCTTCGACGCCGGGGAGGAAGCCTGACGCTGCGCCCGCTCTACCTCGGCTCCTGCTGCGCCGGATCGCGCCTGATGGCGCGCAACTGGGAGCGATGCAGGGCAAAGCCGCTGTCGCGCTTGGTCCCGAAGGCCGCCAGGTCCACGTAGATGAAGCTGAAGGCGCCCTGGGAGACAAGCGCGTAGTCGCGCGCAGTCAGGAAGGCGCGGATGGCGCTGTGCCGGTCGCCGACGTTGTTGAGCACGAACTGCTCGTGATCCTCCACGATCGCCACGCACGGCCGGCTCGTGGTCCAGCTCAGCGTCTCCAGGACGGCAAGGTCCATGCCCTCGCAGTCGACCGAGATCAGGTCTATGGCCCGGCCGAGGGCGTGGCGGTCGACGATCTCCTGGAGCGGGCGGCATTCCACGCCGATCGTCGAGATGGGAGTCTGGCCCATCAGGTCCTTCTGCTCGCTGCGGAAGCTGTTGAGCTTGGCGTCGGCGAACTGGAAATACTGCAGCTCTCCGGGTTGGGGCGCGACACCGGCCGTCACGTGGACGTCGCGCGGCCTGATCCGGCGGAACAGCGGAGCAATATCGGGGTTGGGCTCGATGGTGAGCCCGCTCCAGCCGCGCAGATAGAGCTTGTAGGTGTTGGAGCTGCGCCAGGGGTGGCATGCGCCCACGTCGACATAGAACCCGCGCCTCTGGGGGATCAGCGCATAGATCAGGGTGTCTTCCGAGTATTGCGAGAAAGAGATCGAGCGGGCGCTCTCCAATATCGCCCTCGCGCCGCGCACGGCATCGGACCATCTCGACCAATAGGACATCAAGTTCTGCAAAAACCTGTTTGAGGCCGCGAGGCTACCGGTGCTAACGGTCACGCAGCCGACGGATAGCATACCGAAGCGGGGCTGTCTGCGGGGTAATCCCCATGCCGCACAGCCTGGGAGCACCGTCGGCCGCCGCGAGCGAGCCCAGAGGCGCGGCCCGGGCCTACGATCCGGGCGCGGGCGCCAGCGCCTCCAGCACCGCCTTCGGATTGCGCGCGATAACCCGGAGGTACGCGCGGGCGGCCTGGTCGGGCTGGGTCTTGCCCTGCTCCCAGTCGCGCAGGGTGCCGAGGGGGATCTGGAAGCGGCCCGCGAATTCCTCCTGCGTC
>DATMZP010000716.1:0-2961 GCA_035573595.1 Hyphomicrobiaceae bacterium | reverse complement strand
CCCTCGGCGTCCGCCCGGCCGGTTATGGTTGGTCATGCGACTGCTCGCGCTCTTCATCGCATCTTAACCCTATTGACGCCTCTTTCTAAGCGCGAACGGCAACCCCCGCAACGGTCAGACGCCATACGTTCGGCGAGTCTGGCAATGTTGTCACAGCGTCCGATGTGTATATGCGTGGAAATCTAGGCCTGTTCCTGCAGGGGCTGCAGGCTTCGGCAGCGCAGAATCAGCTAAGATTCTGGAGCATGGCCAGAGTCAGGGCACCTTCCGGGGCCTCGATGCTCGCTTCCGTTGCGCGCACAACGGGAACGGGTGCTCCGTTCATTGTTGCAGGTTTGGTGCTGCTGACGGCCGTCGGCCTCGCGGCCACGACCTTCAGGGCCGGCGGGCTCGTGGAGCCCGTAGGCCTGGGCCTGCTTGCGCTGCTGGCCGCGGCGGGCGTTTTCCTGGTGTTCGGGCTGTGGTCGGGCTTCCTGCGGCTGAGCGAGCGGGCAACCGAGGCCGATATCGTCAAGACGGTCACCGACGGGCTGGATTGCGGGTTGCAGATCGTCAATCGCGCCGGGGCGGTGGTCTATCGCAACCATGCCTTGCAACGGTTAACGGGCACACGCTCGGGCCGTCTGGCCACCCTGGAGGAGCTGTTCGCCGCCGAGCCCCAGTCGGCGGAGGCGTTCTACCGGCTGAGCCGGGCGGCTGATCGCGGCGAGCCGCGCGAGGAGGAGTTCTACGTTCGGCCGGGGGCGCTCGACGAAGCGGGCGGGCGCTGGCTGCAGGTCTCGGTGCAGCCGTTCGCGGTGGCCGGGGAGCGGGCGCCGGAGGCGCCGCTGACGCTCTGGCAGGTGCGGGACGTGACGCGCGAGCGCACCCGCGAGCTGGAGACGGTGGGCGGCCTCAGGGGTATGCTCTCCCTCTACGACGACCTCCCGCAGGGCCTGCTGGCCGTCGCCGCCGACGGCCGTATCGCCCACATCAACACGACGCTGGCGCAATGGCTGGGCCTGCGGCCGGAATCGGGCCGGGCGCTCACTCTCGCCGATGTCGTCGCGGCCGACGGCGCCGCCCTGGTTCGCGCGGCGGGGCGCGCCGGGCGCGTCACCCGGCTCGATGTCGACCTGTTGCGAGAAGACGGCCGCGCCTTCCCCGTGCATCTCGTCTGCCGGGGGCACGGGGCGCGCGGCGTGCTCTCCATCCTGGTGCTCGACCGCGGCGAGAGCCAGCAGGAGCGGGCGCGTGCGCCCGGCGAGGCGCAGCTCGCCCGTACGGTGCAGACGGCGCCGTTCGGCATCGCCACGGTGGGGTCGGACGGGCGCATCCTCACCGCCAACGCCGCCTTCAGGCGCATGTTCCTGAGCGACAAGGGTGCGCCGGAGACGGTGGACGACCTGGTTCCCGACAACGATGAGCGGGCGAGCGGCGACCTCACGCGGGCGCTGCAGCGGGCCTATTCGGGCCGCACCGGTGCCGGCCCGGTGGAGGTGTTCCTGGGCGCGCAGCGCGAGTTCGCGCGCCGCATCTATGTGAGCCCGCTGGGCACCGGGGGGCGGTCGCGGGAGGGGGCGATCCTCTACGCCATCGACGCCACCGAGCAGAAGGAGCTGGAGCTGAAATTTGCCCACAGCCACAAGATGGAGGCTGTGGGGCAGTTGGCCGGCGGGGTGGCGCACGACTTCAACAACGTGCTCACCGCCATCATCGGCTTCTCCGATCTCCTGCTGCAGACGCACCGCCCCACGGATCCCGCCTACCGCGACATCATGAACATCAAGAGCAGCGCCAACCGCGCGGCGGGCCTGGTGCGGCAGCTCCTGGCCTACTCGCGGCGGCAGACGCTGCAGGCGGAGGTGCTGGAGCTCGGAGAGCTGCTGACGGATCTGTCCGCGCTGCTCAACAAGGCGCTGGGCGAGAAGGTCGCGCTCAAGATTCTCCCGGGCCGCGACCTGTGGCACGTGAAGGCCGACAAGACCCAGTTCGAGCACGTGATCATCAACCTGGCGGTGAACGCCAGGGACGCCATGCCCGACGGCGGTCAGCTCGCCATCCGCCTGCGCAACGTGTCGGAGCGCGAGAGCCTCAAGCTGTCCGGCCTCGGGGTGGCTGCGGGCGAGTATCTCCTGGTGGAGGTGGAGGACACGGGCGTCGGCATCGCGCCCGACGTGATCGGCCGCATCTTCGAGCCGTTCTTTACCACCAAGGACGTGGGCAAGGGCACCGGACTCGGCCTTTCGACGGTCTACGGCATCGTCAAGCAGACGGGCGGCTACATCTTCGCCGACAGCGAGGTGGACAGGGGAAAGACGTTCCGCATCTACCTGCCGCGCCACATCGTCGAGAGCGAGGACGAGCTGCCGCAGCGCGCCCGCAAGGCCGAGGTCACGCGCGACCTGACCGGCGTGGGCCGTGTCCTGCTGGTGGAGGACGAGGATGTGGTGAGAAGCTTCGCGGCGCGCGCGCTCTCCCGCCAGGGCTACGAGGTGCTGGAGGCCGGCACCGGCGCCGAGGCCCTGGAGCTGATGCGGCGCGAGCAGCGCCGCGTGGACCTCGTCGTCAGCGACGTGATCATGCCGGAGATGGACGGGCCGACTCTGCTCAAGGAGCTGCGCAAATCCAAGCCCGACCTCAAGTTCATCTTCGTCTCGGGCTACCCCGACGACGCCTTCAAGAAGAGCCTGGACGACGGCGAGGACTACGCCTTCCTGCCCAAGCCGTTCACCCTGCCCCAGCTCGCCGCCAAGGTGAAGGAGGAGTTGGGGCGGTAGGGTGCGCCACCCCGAAGACCGGTCGATTCGCCGCGCTCCCCGTGCCAGCGAACCTCAAGAAGTTGACTGCGCCGCTGCAGGTCGAAACCGGGGCCCATGCGTCTGGCGTCGGTTCAAGAAGCCGCATCGCCGCACGCTTGATGTTGACGCAGTCTCCTCCGATCCGCCGCTCGTGACGAGCCCAGCGACAGCAGGGTGGACG
>DATMZP010000715.1:0-9123 GCA_035573595.1 Hyphomicrobiaceae bacterium | reverse complement strand
CTCGCAGCTACCGGGCCTCACGCAGGTGTTCTCGCTCTTCGAGACCTCCACCCCGCAGCTCTATCTCGACATCGACCGGACTAAGGCGGAGATGCTCAACATCAACGTGTCGGACGTGTTCGGCGCGCTGCAGACCTTCCTCGGCTCCACCTACGTCAACGACTTCAATCTGCTGGGCCGTACCTTCCGCGTCATCGCCCAGGCCGACTCGCCGTTCCGGCTCGATACCAGGGACGCCCTGAAGATTCGTGTGCGCAACAGCGCCGGCCAGACGGTGCCGCTCGGCTCGTTCACCACGGTGCGTGACATCACGGGGCCCTTCCGGGTGCCGCGCCACAACCTCTACCCTGCGGCCGAGTTGGACGCCTCGCCGCTGCCTGGAACCTCGCAGGGCCAGGTCATCGACGCCCTGCAGAAGCTCGCCGCCGAGACGCTGCCCGAAGGCATCCGCTACGAGTGGACCACGCTGGCCTTCCAGCAGCAGCGGGCCGGCAACACGGCGATCTTCGCCTTCATCCTGGCGGTGGTGTTCGTGTTCCTGGTGCTGGCGGCGCAATACGAGAGCCTGACGCTGCCGCTGGCTGTCATCCTGATTGTGCCCATGTGCCTCGTTGCCGCCATCACCGGGGTGATTCTGCGCGGGCACGACAACAACATCCTCACCCAGGTCGGCTTCATCGTGCTGATCGGCCTGGCTGCCAAGAACGCCGTCCTGATCGTCGAGTTCGCCAAGCAGCTGGAGGACCGGGGGCGCGACCGCTGGACGGCTGCCGCAGAGGCCGCACAGCTGAGGCTGCGCCCCATCCTCATGACCTCGCTCGCCTTCATCCTCGGCGTGGTGCCGCTGGTGCGGTCCATCGGCGCCGGCGCCGAGCTGCGCCAGGCGCTGGGCACCGCCGTGTTCGCCGGCATGATCGGTGTCACCCTGTTCGGGCTGCTGTTCACGCCCGCCTTCTATGTCCTCACCCGCTGGCTCGCCGGACGCTTCGAGCGCCGCGCCTCCGCCACCGAGGCGCCGCAGCCCGGGGAGTGAATCCCTCTCCGGTCGCCTACTGTGCTATTGGCATCCGCCCGCAATGCGCACCGAGGGGGGCCCATGAAACCGGCAACGGCGCCCAGCGCGCTCAGGGTGCAGGCCTTGCTCGGTTCGGACTTCCAGGTGCTGGACTTCGACGCCAGCACGCGCACCTCCGAGGACGCCGCCGCGGCCGTCGGCTGCACGGTGGCCGAGATCGCCAAGTCGCTGATCTTCAGAGCTGCCGACGGGCGCCCGGTACTGGTGATCGCCTCGGGCGCGAACCGCGTGGACGAGAAGAAGGTGCGGGCGCTGCTCGGCCAGAAGATCGAGCGCGCCGACGCCGACTTCGTGCGCACCGCCACCGGCTATGCCATCGGCGGCGTCCCGCCCGTCGGGCACGCCACCCCGCCCATCGTGCTGATCGACAGCGACCTGCAGGATTTTCCGGCCGTCTGGGCCGCGGGAGGCACGCCCAACGCCGTCTTCCGCATCGCTCCGGCAGACTTGACCCGCCTGACACAGGGGCGCGTCGCGGACGTGGCGAGGCGGTGAGGACCGGTGTCCGCTGATCATCGGCCGCGCCGACCCTCGATGACAAAACGGAGCGCGCCGCAGCGTTCCTCCACCCTTGTGGGGAGGGGATCGGCGCAGCGGCTTGCGTCGCGCGCACGGCCAAACTCCGCCGTCCCAGTTGGTCAGTTTTGTGTCATATGATAGAGCTTGGCCGACTGCGCCTGGAGACAGATGACGGTGTCGCGCAGGCTCTCGCGGAAGGTCAGCTGCGCAAAAGCCATGCACCGCAGCTGGTCCTGGCAGGTGAAGCTCTTGACGCTGTGATCGCCCTTGAAGCGGGCGACACAGCGCCGGAACGTGTGCATCGGCAGGCGATCCATCAACTGCGCGAATACGAGCTTCCCTTCGTACATGGCCGGCTCCCGGCTGCCGTATGGGACGGCGAAGCTGGCGGGAGTCGGAAACCGGGTTCAAGTCGATGACACCCCTCTCAGTCATGGATTACAATGCCGCTTCAACGACCTGCAGAGTTAGTCCGCTTGCGGATTCCGGACAGTAGTGGTCTGGCACCTACCGGTTCCCGAGCTTCGCCTTCTCGGCGAACCGCACCGCCTCCTCGGCGGCCTTGAAGAGGGCGCGGGCCTTGTGGCCGCACTCGGCCTGCTCAGCGGCAGGGTCGCTGTCGGCGACGACGCCGGCGCCCGCCTGGACGTACATCACGCCGTCCTTGACCAGCGCGGTGCGGAGCACGATGCAGCTGTCCATCTCGCCGTCGGCGGAGAAATAGCCCACGCACCCGCCGTAGGGGCCGCGCTTCTCCTTCTCCAGCTCGTCGATGATCTCCAGCGCCCGCACCTTGGGGGCGCCGGAGAGCGTGCCGGCCGGGAAGCCTGCCATCAGCGCGTCGATAGCATCGTGCTTCTCGTCGAGCCGGCCGACCACGTGGCTGACGATGTGCATGACATGGCTGTAGCGCTCCACGGCGAAGCTCTCCGTGACGCGCACGCTGCCGATCTCGGCCACGCGGCCCACGTCGTTGCGGCCCAGGTCGAGCAGCATCAGGTGCTCGGCGCGCTCCTTGGGATCGGCCAGCAGCTCCGCCTCCAGCGCCTTGTCCTCCCCGATGGTGGCACCCCGGCGGCGCGTGCCGGCGAGCGGGCGGATCGTCACCTCGCCGCTCCGCACGCGCACCAGGATCTCGGGGCTCGAGCCCACCAGCGCAAACGCGCCGTAATCGAGATAGAACAGGAACGGCGACGGGTTGGTGCGCCTCAGCGCCCGGTAGAGTGCGAACGGGGGCAGCGAGAACGGCACGGAGAACCGCTGCGCCAGCACCACCTGGAAAATGTCGCCGGCCGCGATGTACGCCTTCGCGCGCTCCACCATGCCCATGTAGTCGGCCGGCGTCGTATTGGAGACCGGCTCGGGCAGTGCCAGCTGCACCCCGGCCATGGCTGTGGCGTGCGGCAGCGGCGCATCGAGCGCCTCCACGACGCTGCGCAGGCGCTCCACGGCGCCCTCGTAGGCGGCATGCGCATCGGTGCTCGGCCTGGGTCCAGACCTGGGCCGCACCTCGGGCCGCACCGGCGTGACGACGATCATCTCATCCTTCACGTTGTCGAACACCACCATGAGCGTGGGCCGCACGAGCATCCCGTCCGGCACGCCGAGGGCATCGGGCGGCTGGTTCGGCAGCCGCTCAACCAGCCGTACGGTGTCGTGCCCCAGATAGCCGATGACGCCCGCGGCGATGGGCGGCAGCTCCGGCGGCAGCTCGATGAGCGACTCCGCCAGCAGCGCCCGCAGCGACTGCAGGGCCGGAGTGGCCTCGGTCTCGAACCGGTCCGCGTGCAGGTGCGCGGCGCGGTTGATCTCCGCCCGCTCGCCGTTGGTGCGCCAGACCACATCCGGCGCCAGGCCGATGATGGAGTAGCGGCCCCGCGCGGCGCCGCCCTCGATGGATTCGAGGAGGCAGCTCATCGCCCGGCCTTCGCCGAGCTTGAGCATGGCCGAGACCGGGGTCTCCAGGTCGGCGACCAGCCGCGTCCAGACGACCTGCGCCTTGCCTTGGCGGTAGCGGGCGGCAAAATCGCCGCGTGCCGGCCGGGCCTCGAAATCGCGGCTGCCGCCGTAGTGCTTGGTCATGGCCCTTGCGCTCCGCCGGTCCGAGCTCGCGGCGGCTCGGCCGCCGCCCCTCAGTTGGCAACCTCCTGCGGGTTGCCCAGCGCCTCGACCAGCCGCTTCTCGTCCACCGTGTAGCCGTAGTGCGTCCGCAGCCCGGAGACGTACTGGTCGATCAGGTCGATCCGCATCTGTCGCCCGAGGTCCGCCCTCAGCGCCGCCGTCTCCTCCTCGGTCGGGCTCGGTGCGGCGATCACATCCGCCACCCGGAACACGGTGCGCGACTTGCCGTCTGCCGTCGGCACGGACGCCACGCCGCCCTTGGCCATGGCGAACGCCTGCTGCAGCAGTGGCGGCGAGAGCCCGGCAGGGAGCGCCTCGGCGGAGCGCTTCACCGGCTTGCTCCGCTCGACCTTGCCGCCCAGCGCCTTGGCGATCTTCTCCAGCCCCTCGCCCGGCTTCAGCGCGTCGATCTCCTTGGCCACCCGGCCGGCGATCTCCTTGCGCCGCTCCTCCTCCATGAAGTTCGCCCGCACCTGGGCCTTCACCTCGTCGAACGTCCGCGGCCGCTGCGGCGTGACGCTGAGCAGATCGAACCAGGCGTAGCCGCCGTCGGTCAGCTCGATGGTGTCGGTCTCGATGCCCGGCGAGGCGGCGAAGATGGCCTCGGCGATGCGCGTGGCGTCCGGGCTGGCGATGGCCGACTTGCCGTCCGCCGTCTTGCCGAGCCGGTTGACGGCGGCGATCTCCTGGAAGGGCAGCTTGAGGGTCTCGGCGACCTCCTTGAGCGGCGTGCCCTTGGCGCGGGCGGCCTCGACCTGGTCGTGCAGCGTCTGGAGCTGCTGGCCGACCCGCTCGGCGGCGATGCTGTCGCGGATCTCGGGCCTGACCTCGTCGAACGAGCGCTGCTTGCCGCCCTCGATCTCGCTGATGCGCAGCAGCACCACCGAGAACTGGCCCTCGACCGGCTTCGACAGCTCGTCCTTCTTCAGGCTGAAGGCCGCCGCGGCGATCTTGGGATCGATCATCTGGGCCTTGGTGAGGAGGCCAAGGTCGATGTCGGTGGGGGGGAAGCCGGCCTTGGCCGCCGCCTCGTTGAAGTCCTTCGCCTTGGACAGCTCCGCGTAGGCCTTCTCCGCGGCAGCCTTGTCGGGGAACGTCAGCTGCGCCACGCGACGCTTCTCAGGGACATCGTAGGAGACCTTGGCGCGGTCGTAAGCGGCCTTGATCTCCTCGTCGGTGATCTTGATGCGCGACAGGGCGGCCTCGCGCGGCAGCATCAGCAGGTTGAGCTTGCGCTCCTCCAGGGCGATGTACTGGCCCCTGTTCTGCTCGAAGTATTCCTTCAGCCGCTCCTCCGTGGGCTCCGCAACGGTGATCTTGGAGAAGTCCGGCGTCAGGTACTCGATGACGCGGGCCTCGTTGCGGTAGCGGTGCAGCGCGTCGATCAGGAACTGCTGCGGCTGGGTCCAGGCCCCCAGGGTCTCCACCAGCTGCTGGCGCACGAGGTCGCGGCGGCGCGCCTCCTCGTAGCCCTGTATGCTGTTGTAGCCGGCCTGGCGGATCACCTGGACGTACTTCGCCATGTCGGTCCTGCCGTCGAGGCCGACGACGGAGGGATTGTCGCCCTTGATGAATTGACCGACGACCTCGTTGGTGGCGGTGAGGCCGAGGTTGTTGGCCTGCAGATCGAGCGCGGCAACCCCCGTCAGGCGCAGCAGGGTGCGTTGCACCACGCCCCAGAGGTTGGCTTCCTCCGGCGTGGCGGCACGGCCGAGGCGCCGCGACAGTGTCTCCATCTCCTCCTGGTAGACCCGCTTGAAGTCGTCGATGGAGATTTCCTTCTTGCCGACGGTGGCCACCGTGTTGGTCTGGCCGCCGCGGTGGAAGACGTCGTAGCTGCCGATGCCCCAGTAGGCGAAGGCAATCACCAGGAGCCCGAGCAGAATCTTCGCCAGTATGTTTCCGACGCCCCGTCGCATTGCATCGAGCATGGGAGTGATCCGGTTCTGGCTGTCGGCCGCAGCGCGCGTAGGGGTGCCGTCTTACTGACGGCATCGCAAATGTCCAGGATTTTCAGAGATCCCCTGTCCCCGGCCCGGAACGGGGTCAGCTCCTCGCGCGATCGCCGATTTTAACTTCCAGCGACGGAGGCGAAGGCGGCGAGGGGGTCTGTCCCGGGTCTGACCCAGGGTCTGCCCCCGTTGGATTGAAACAGCGAGGCGGCGCCAGATATGGCATAAGCGGTTTTGCACATATGCAACGCAGCATCGCGATGGCGCGTTGAGCGGGTGCGCAAGAAAACATTGCGGGAGGCAACGGTAAATGGCGGCGGGCATTCGCGCTCTGGTGGCGGGCAACTGGAAGATGAACGGGCTCACCGCCTCGCTGGCCGAGGCGCGGCGCGTGCAGGATCGTCTGGGCGGGCCGGATTTCGCGCCTGGGGCCGATGTCATGATCTGCCCGCCTGCGACCCTGGTTGCGGCGCTGGCGGCCCAGGCGGCCGGCTCCCGGCTTCTGGTGGGGGCGCAGGACTGCCACCGGGAGCCCCGCGGCGCCCATACCGGCGATATCTCGGCCGAGATGCTCAAGGACGCCGGGGCAGCGGCCGTCATCCTCGGCCATTCCGAGCGCCGCGCCGACCACGGCGAGCGGTCCGGCGATGTTAAGCTCAAGGTCCTCGCCGCCCGGCGCGCCGGCCTCCAGGCGATCGTGTGCATCGGCGAGACCGCAGGCGAGCGCCGGGCAGGGCTCACCCTCCCCGTGGTGGCTCGGCAACTCAAGGAATCGCTGCCCGATGCGGCCACCGCGGCCGATACCATGGTCGCCTACGAGCCGGTGTGGGCCATCGGCACCGGGCTCGTCCCGTCGGTCGCCGATGTGGCCGAGGTGCACGGTTTCCTGCGCAACCTGCTGTCGGATCGTTTCGGGGCCGAGGGCCAGGCCATGCGGCTCCTGTATGGAGGCTCGGTGAAGCCCGACAACGCGCGCGAGCTGATGGCGGTGCCGAACGTCAACGGCGCGCTCGTCGGTGGGGCCAGCCTGAAGGCCGATGATCTTCTGGCAATCCTGGCTGCCTGCGAAGCTTGACCGGGCCTGCGATCAGGCTTAGTGCGCGGCGCGTAGAAGCCCCCTGAGACATCGCCTGCCAGACCTTACCTGCCAGACCTCACCTCCTGGTGCGGACGGAGCCAAGACAGACCCATGAGATCGGGCCGCCTGCCACTCCTCGTCGCTGCGCTCGTCGCCTCCGTGGCGGTTCTGACGCAGGCGCGCGCCGGGCCGCTGGATGCCGAGACCTGTGCCAAGCTCCAGACCGAGCACACCGATCTGGAGCGCGCCGGCGTCGAGAAGGACATGGAGAAGGGGCCCGACTGGGCCAAGGCCAACCTCGGCCTTGAGAAGCTGCAGCGGGTGCAGCGCTTCATCGAGCTCGAGGAGCTCTTGATGTTCCGCTGCCGCAGCCGGGCGATCGTGCACCTTACCCCAGACAGGGAGTGGAGCACCGACCAGGACAACGACGACAAAGACGAAAAGGACGACGACGACGACAAGGCGGCGCCCAAGGGCGGCAAGGCTGCGGCGGCCCCGGCCAAGGCCGATCCGAAGCAGAAGGCCGATGCCGGCAAAAAGGTCGCACCCAAGAAGGCGGACCCGAGTGCCAAGCCCGCCAAGGCTCCGCCGGCCAAGGCTGCGCAGGGCCAGGCCGCCGAGCCCGGCATCACCTCCATCGAGAAGCGTCCGCCGCCCAAGGCCAAAGTTGACGATGCCTACAAGCCCCCGCCGCCGGACCCGGCGGTCGATCCCTTCGCCAACCCGAGGTGATGGCCGAGCCGCCATTTTCCGCCCGCGGCCTCTCCCGGTGACAAGCCACAGGCAGCTGGTGTAGAAGCCGCGACGAGCTTTCCGCAAGGTACCCCCCGCATGGCCACCGTTCTCCTCATCATCCACATCATGATCGCGCTTGCGCTGATCGGCGTGGTGCTGCTGCAGCGCTCGGAAGGCGGCGCGCTGGGCATCGGCGGCGGTGGCGGTGGATTCATGACCGGCCGTGGCGCCGCCAACCTTCTCACCCGTGTGACGGCCGGCCTCGCCGCGGCATTCTTCGCCACCAGCCTGCTCCTCTCGCTGGTGGCGACGCGCGCCGGCGCGCCGCGCTCGATCCTCGAGGCTCCGGCTTCTGTACCGGGGGGGCCCCGCCAGCCGGCCTCGCAGTCGCAGAAGCCGCCGCCTGGCTCGCAGATGCCCGAGATCAAGCTTGAGAACCTGCCCAGCGGCCAGCTGCCGGACGAGCCGCCGCGCGTGCCGCAGTCCAAGTAGCAGCTGGTTAACGGGTTCAGACCCCTCGCCACTGTTTTCGCGATATCGACTCGACGGACGAGGCGAGGGGTCTGCCCCCGTCAATCGAGGCGAAGGGTCTGACCCCGCTTGCGCCGCCGCGACAGCACGTCGCGCGCCTGCGCCCACCCGCGACGAAACGGCATTGGAGAGGGCGAAAAAACCACTCTTCGAATCGACACCGGCGGGGGTATTCTGCAGGCCCATGGCGCGGTACATCTTCATTACCGGCGGCGTGGTCTCCTCCCTCGGCAAGGGATTGGCTTCAGCCGCTCTCGGAGCGCTTCTGCAGGCGCGCGGCTACTCGGTGCGGCTGAGGAAGCTCGATCCCTATCTCAACGTCGATCCCGGCACCATGAGCCCTTACCAGCACGGTGAGGTGTTCGTGACCGACGACGGCGCCGAGACCGATCTCGATCTCGGCCACTACGAGCGCTTCACGGGCGTGCCCGCGAAAAAGTCGGACAACGTCACCGCCGGGCGCATCTACCAGGACATCCTGGGCCGCGAGCGGCGCGGCGACTATCTGGGCGGCACCGTGCAGGTGATCCCGCACGTCACCGACGCCATCAAGGAGTTCATCCTCTCCGGCAACGAGGGGCACGATTTCGTGCTGGTGGAGATCGGCGGCACCGTCGGCGACATCGAGGGCCTTCCGTTCTTCGAGGCCATCCGCCAGCTCCGCAACGAGCTGCCGCGAGGCGAAACCGTGTTCATCCACCTCACGCTCATTCCCTTCATACCGAGCGCGGGCGAGCTGAAGACCAAGCCCACGCAGCACTCCGTGAAGGAGCTGCGCTCGATCGGCATCCAGCCTGACATCCTCCTGTGCCGCTGCGACCGGCCGGTCCCCGCGTCGGAGCGCAGGAAGATCGCCCTGTTCTGCAACGTCCGCCCCGAGGCGGTGATCCAGGCCCTCGATGTGCCCTCCATCTACGAGGTGCCGCTGGCCTATCACCGCGAGGGCCTGGATGAAGAGGTGCTGGCGGCGTTCGGCATCGAGGACGCGCCAACGCCCGATCTCGGCCGCTGGCAGACCATCGGCCACGCCATCGCCAACCCCGAGGGCGAGGTGACCATCGCCATCGTCGGCAAGTACACGGGGCTGAAGGACGCCTACAAGTCGCTCAACG
>DATMZP010000714.1:0-2564 GCA_035573595.1 Hyphomicrobiaceae bacterium | reverse complement strand
TGAGCGTCGCGATCTCCTCAATCTCTCCGGGTGTGCCGTCGTCGGTCGTGATCTGAAGCAGAACCTTGACGCGCATGACGGACCTCCTGACGGCGGCGGCGAGCTTTCCACAACGGCCGGAGCGGAAAGCTCGGACCGGTCCGACGCACCCCGATGCCGATCAGTCTTGCCTGGCGGGGGGTGTTCCGGCCATGAGTTTGCACTCCGAACCTCGCTCGGCAAACTCGTCATGAGTTCGATCGAACGCGCCGTCACGGCGGTCACCGCCATCCTGGTCCGGGAGGGCCTCGACTATCTTCAGAGCAAGGCGGTGTTCAAAGCCGCCCGGCAAAGGGCCGGCCTGCAGCCGCCTCCCGATCGCCGCGCCGCGATCGACCGCCTGACGATCGAGGAAGAGCTGCGGTTCATCGATCAGGCCTATGTCCGGGGCGGCCGGACCGGGCTTCTGCTGCAGACCTTGCTGGAGACTGGCGCGCGCGTGTCGGAGTTCGTCCAGATCAGGACCGAGGACGTCAGCCTCGCCGAGCGTGTCATCGTCATCCGGCGGGGCAAGGGAGGCAAGCGCCGGGAGGTGCCGATCCGGCGCGAGCTCGCCCAGTTGCTCCAACTGCATATGGGCGTCCGCCGCGCCGGTCCGCTGTTCGCCAGCCGCCAGAGAGGATCCGGGACCGCGCCGTACGTCTACACCCGCCAGCGGGTCGGCCAGATCGTGCGCGAAGTGGCGCGCGCGGCGGGCGTGACGAAGCGCGTCTACCCGCATTTGCTGCGCCATACGGTGGCAACGAAGCTGCTCGCCCTCGGCATGGACATCGCCGACGTGCAGCGCTTCCTCGGGCACGAGAGCCTCACGACCACCCGGCGCTATGCCGAAACGACGGCTGCCGTGCTGCGGCGCAAATTCGATCAGATCACCGCCCCGGCCGCCCATGCCCTGGTCGCGACCGTCCAGCATCGGCATGGGAACGAGGCGGCCCTGCTGGCGGCCGACCTGCTCATGGGGCATCGCGTCGGGCATCGCGTCGAGCGGTTCAGCCCTGCTGATGCATGATCTCCCGATGCTCGCCGCGACGCAGGCGGGCGTTGACCGTTCGCCGGGAGAACGGCACGCCCGTCCAGCGCTCGCGCACCTGTGTGCGCGCCAGAGCCTGCTCGAGCGCCCAGCGTGTGTCGGCGTCGTCGAGGACCTCGGGCCTTCGTTCAAGCACGGCCTGTTCGACGATGTCGGCCATGGTGTGGATGTCCTCAAAGGCATCCAGCGAACGCCAAGCGTCGCGCCGGACGTGGTAGCCGGCCGGACCGCCACAGTCCTCCGGCGGGCAGGCCGCATGGCCGGCGATGCAGGTCGGATAGGCTTGACCGGCGACCGGCTCGAGCCGGTCCTCGAGCCTGACCTCGTGGCACCAGGGGATATTCAGGTCGTACTCGTAGATGAACCGGGCGCCCGTGCGTAGGCGTAGGCTCTCCAGTGTCACATCCGGCGAGGACGCCGACAGCTCCCACGAGCCGTAACGGGCGGCGCGAAGGCAGAACTGGAAGAGATGGGTGCCCTCCCAGCCCATGACGATCTGGAAGACGCCGTGCAGCTCGCGCAAGGTGCAGTTGGCGGGCATCAGCACACGCCGCCACACCATCGGGCTGACAAGCTTGAGCCAAAGCTTCAGTTGCAGGATGGAGCCGGAAGGCAGCAGTGAGGATGCACGGGCTCGGTTCGCCACGGGCCAGCTTCACGGGTGACCAGCGCACCAGTTTACGTGGGTTTGCGGCCCCTCGCTATTACAGCGCCCCACACTTCCTCATGCTCTCCTTTTTGGACAGGCACCGGCTGCACACCTCGCCACAGTTGGAGCCGACATAGCCACGCTTAAACCTCTGCCGTTCCCTGCTTCAGCCATGTTCCCCCTTAGCTTGGCCGTCGTAGAAACGGTTTGTAAATCAAGAGCGGGGGCGACATGGCGAACACGAAGCATCTGGCGCTGATCAAACAGGGCGTCGCTGTCTGGAACGCTTGGCGCGCCGCCAATCCGAAGACCCGGCCGGACTTGCTGGGCGCACCTCTCTTCGGGGCAAACCTGTGTGGGGCCAATCTGCGGGAGGCGGATCTGCGCGGGGCGGACCTGAGCTACGCCAACCTGTGCGGGGCCGACTTGAGCTATGCGAACCTGCGCGGGGCGGACCTGCTGGGGGCCACCTTGGGCGAGGCCGACCTGACCCAGGCTAATCTCGGCTACGCCAATCTGCGCGGGACAGACTTGAGCGCGCGGGACCTAACCCCAAGCGGGCTGGCGCTCATCGCTCATGCCGCACGCAAGGCTCCTTCGCCGTTCCTTTCTGTCTGAGGCTACCGGACAAGATCGACCTTGATCCTGCTCTTGACCGGCGCAGCCAGCAGTCCGGGCGCGTGGGGAGCGCGCCTACGATCCAACGGGCGAGCAACCCGACCGGAGCCGTTCAGGGGCTTCGTCATACGCTCAGGGCGTGTCCGGCCGCACAGCCTCCCGATGCGAGCTGAAGCAACCTCGCGTAGACCATAGGGCACCATAGGACAGATCTGCGTCGCACCGATC
>DATMZP010000713.1:0-4400 GCA_035573595.1 Hyphomicrobiaceae bacterium | reverse complement strand
AGTGGATATGTGGAACCCTCAGCCTACTTCACGTCGGCCGCGACCTTCAGCGAGTTGATCTTGTCGGGGTTCTGCACGGGCTCGCCGCGCTTGATCTTGTCGACGTTCTCCATACCCTCGATCACCTTGCCCCACGCCGTGTACTGCTTGTCGAGGAAGGTGGCGTCGTCGAAGCAGATGAAGAACTGGCTGTTGGCGCTGTTGGGGTTCTGCGAGCGCGCCATCGAGCAGACGCCGCGCACGTGCGGCTCGGCGTTGAACTCGGCCGGCAGGTTGCCGTACTTGGAGCCGCCGGTGCCGGTGCCTTGCGGACAGCCGGTCTGGGCCATGAAGCCCTCGATGACGCGATGGAAGACGATGCCGTCATAGAAACCGTCGCGCGCCAGCGTCTTGATGCGCTCCACGTGCTTGGGCGCCAGGTCGGGGCGCAGCGCAATGACGACGCGACCCTTGGTGGTCTCCATGATCAGCGTGTTCTCAGGGGTGGGCGCGGCCATCGTCTTGTATCCTTTCCTCGTTCGGCTACTCGGCCGGCAGGGCCTGGGCGGCCCTTTGCTTCCTTCGCGGCGGCCAGAGCGAGAGCCATGCGTAGGCGAGATACATAAGCACGGTCATGCCGCCAACCACGAAATCCACCATCAGCAGGAAATGCTTCGTGAGCCACTGCACGACTGCCTGCCACGCTACCGGTTGCGAGATGGTAAACCCGTCCGTCGGCCAGTCGCTGGTGATACGGAACAGCAGGAAGAAGGCGAGCATGCCGCCCACGATCAGCACGTAGGCGTATTTGACGGCCCCGCTCCCTTTCACCCTGAAGGAGTCGTAGAAGGCCGTCTCCTTGGAAAAGGCGGTGTGATCGAGGTGCAGCCCCAGCTCGTCGCGGAGGTCGGGCTCCAGGCCGCGCAGGTATTCGTAGTTGCGGATGATGTTGGCGTTGAGGCGGAACACGTCGGTCATGAAGTAGAACACGAGCACGACCAAGAGGCCGTGCAGGACCACGTAGGGGAAGCTTTCGCGCAGCCTGTCGATGTCGTCCTCCTTGACGCCGGCGAGCTTGGCCACGAGGGCGAGGAAGAAGCTGTCGGTGCCGCCGGGATTGGCGGTCAGGAGCACGGCGAGCGCCAGCACGGCCACCAGCGCCAGGAACTGACGGTTGCGCTCCTGCCAGCGCTCGGAGGCCTGCTCGGCGGCGTGGTGGTAGTGGTCAGCGAGCACCTGGGCTCGATCGTTGGCATGCAGTGCAGGCACGACGTGTCCCCCCAGAAATCGGAAATCGGAAATCAGAAATCAGAAGTCGGAAAATCGATGAGCGGGTCGGTCTCCATTTTCTGTTTTCTGATTTCCGACTTCCTTGATTTCCGGTTTTCCCGGCAACCTACTTCTTGGCGTCGGACAGCAGATACACCTTCTGCATCACGTCGGGCTGGCGCGGGGGCTCGCCGCGGGTGATCTTGTCCACGTGCTCCATGCCCTCGATCACCTCGCCCCAGAGAGTGTACTGGCCGGTGAGGGCGCGGCAGCCGTCGCCGAAGCAGATGAAGAACTGGCTGTTGGCGCTGTTGGGGTCACTGGTGCGGGCAGCGCCCACGCTGCCGCGCTTGTAGACCTCGCGCGTGAACTCGGCGGGGAGGTCTGGCAGCTTCGAGCCGCCGCTGCCGGTGCCGGTGGGGTCGCCGGTCTGGGCCATGAAGCCGTCGATCACGCGATGGAACTTGATGCCGTCGTAGAAGCCCTGCTTCGCCAGCGTCTTGGCCCGCTCGACGTGCTTGGGCGCCAAGTCTGGTCGCAGCTTGATGAGCACCCTGCCGGTCTTGAGCTCGATGACCAGCGTGTTCTGAGGATCGGGGGCTTGGGCCTGCGCCACCGAGGCGAGCGCGAAGAGGGCCAGCACGGCACACACGAGGGATCGGATCACGAGCGACTCCAATGTCTGCGAAGGATTGCTGGTCGGCTCCGGCCGGCATGGGCCGGGGCGTATGGGCAAAGAACGGGAGCGCCGCTTATCGCCTTTCCCCGGCGCGGGTGCAACCGGGGAGGGGGCAGGTTTCAAGGGTCAGGTTTCAAGAGCCGCCGGTCACGAGCCTGATCCTGGCCCCTGCGGCCTGTCTCCTCCTCTTCGGCCCCCTCCTCTTCGCTGCCAACCGCTTGGCGACGGCCGGCGAGACGAACTGGGAGACATCCCCGCCCATCAGCGCGATTTGCCGCACCAGCGTGCCGGTTATGTGGCGCACGGCCGGACTGGCGGGCAGGAACACCGTATCGACGGCGGGGGCCATGGTGCCGTTCATGCCCGCCATCTGCATCTCGTAGTTGAAATCCGTGCCGTCACGCAGGCCGCGAAAAATCAAGGTTGCCCCGGCGGCCGCCGCGGCGTCCACAGTGAGGTTGTCGAAGATGACGATCTCGATCCGGCAGCCGGTCGCCTCGGCGATCGGGCCGGTCTCCGCTTTCAACATCTCGATGCGCTCGTCGGTCGAGAACAGCGGTGTCTTGCCCGGATGCACGCCGATTCCCACCACCAGCCGGTCCACCATGCGCGCCGCACGGGCGATCACGTCCAGGTGGCCGTTGGTGACGGGGTCGAACGACCCGGAGGTGAAGCCGATGCGTGTCACTGAGGGTCCGATCCGGAGAGCTTGGCTGCGATAACTATAGCAGGGGCGGCGCCCAAGGCATCAGACTTGGGTCAAATCGCCGGATCTGGTCCCGCTATCTCATGCTGTGGGACAAAGCGTCTCAATTTCTCTGCGCAAACCCTGGGTTACGCTGCATTTTGGCGGGGTGGGGGGCCTGTCTTCCTGTTGCGGCCGGCTCGAATGAGCCGGGCGGCGCGTCGGGGGCTGGGCCGGGGAAAGCAAGAAGTGAACCAGTGCTAGAAACCATCGTTTTGGCTATCTGCCTCATCGCCTCGCCGGTCACCTGCAGGGACATCCAAATCCAGGTCATGCCCGACCAGGGCGCCTCGCTCCAGCTGCCGTTCCATTGCGCCCACCAGGGCCAGATCGAGATCCAGAAATGGATCGCCGAGCATCCGGGCTGGCGGGTGGAGAAGTGGTCGTGCCCACCCAACGACCGCATCGGCCAGAAGACCTGAGAAGCTTCAGAAGCTTCGGCCTGAGAGATTTCGCGCCCGGCAGGCCGCCTACCAGCCCAGCGCCGGCATGGCGGCGACCGGCGCGAACGGCCGGCCGGTGAACAGCTCCTCCAGCACGGCGACGCTGAGGCCGGCGGGGGCGGAGATCGGGCTTGCCACGAACACGCTGCGCAGCCCCGCCGCGTGCGCGCCCTTGACGTCGGTCTCGATGCCGTCGCCGATGCACAGCACCCGGCTCTTTTCGACGGGCCCGCCGCGCAGGCGCGCGATCTCGGCGAGCGCGCGCTCGTAGACCGGCAGGTGGGGTTTGCCGGCGTACGTCACTTGCCCGCC
Organism: Hyphomicrobiaceae bacterium; assembly: GCA_035573595.1. Classification (GTDB taxonomy): domain Bacteria; phylum Pseudomonadota; class Alphaproteobacteria; order Rhizobiales; family Hyphomicrobiaceae; genus AWTP1-13. Next base: position 973 of record DATMZP010000713.1, on the reverse strand, counting down.
ACGCGCTTCATAGTCCGCCGCCAGGGCGCCCGCGCAGTGAATGAGGCGGTGGCCGCGCTCGACCACGATGTCGGGGTTGGCGCAGATCATGGGCACGTTGCGCGCGGCCAGGGTCGCCAACAGGTCCGCATAGTTGGCGGGCGTCTCGGTCTCGTCGTCGTAGAGGCCGGAGCAGAGCACGACATCCGCCTCCACAGCCGGGGCGTGGCGGATGCCCAAGCCGGCGAGCAGCCCGCGGTCGCGCTCCGGACCGATGTGCAGGAGCGCCCGGCCCTCCCAGGCGGCGAGCATGTCGCGGGTGACATCGCCGGAGGTCACGCCGGCGTCGTAGGCGTCGGGCGGCACGCCCAGGTCGGTCATGTGCGGCACCACCGCCGGGAACGGGCGCGGGGCGTTGGACAGCAGCACCACAGTGCCGCCGCGCGCGCGCAGCTCCGAGCAGGCACGCGCCGCCCCCGGATAGGCGCGCGCGCCGTTGTGCATGACACCCCAGATATCCACGATCCAGGCATCGGTGGTGGCGGCAAGCTCGGCGATGGAGGAGAGAACGGGAATGGCGTCGGGCATGGCATCCCCTAACAGGGCGGCAGCAGAAGGCCAACCCGCGGTGCCAGACGCTCCGGCTTCGGGCCCGACACCGTGGCTCCAAAGCCCCTTCGTGCGATGGTGTCCGAGGGGCGAGAGGGCCCTGATCCCGTTTGACCCCTTCCATTTTTGGCGGCGCGACCCCACGTCAGTCGTGCGGCTCGACGGGGCAGGCCTTCGCGTCTGGAGGAGACGATGGGGCCAGCAAGTCACAGCGCCGCACACCGGCGCCATGCCGACCGCGAGCGCGGCTGGACCGAGCCGGCGGTCACCGCAGCCAAAGACCGAGCCAATGAGGCGGGCCAGCAGGAGCCGCGCTCCGGCTATGGCACAGTGCCCGGCGCCGAGTTCCCCGCCTTCGTCTATGTCTCGGTGCTGGCCGCATTCG
>DATMZP010000712.1:0-4126 GCA_035573595.1 Hyphomicrobiaceae bacterium | reverse complement strand
CTGGCCTCCCACAGGACGAGGCACGCCAGGACCAGGAGCCAGCCGCTGAGGCGACCTGCAATCGCCGTCGGCCGGGCGGACAGCGCGCGCTCGGACGACACGCCCCCCTGTCCTCGGTCGGCCCAGCGCCGATGCCGTGCACCGCGGGCGGCGGCGGCTCGCTCGGTCGCGCTCATCGCGGCCTCCAGGCGACGAGCCTGCCTTCGATCCACTCGAAAACCGCGTTCAGCAGGAGCCCCAGCAGCCCGAGGATGACGATCCAGGCATACATCTCCGGCACCCGGAACGACCGCTGCATGTCGAGGATCAGGTAGCCGATGCCCTTCGAGTTGATCAGCATCTCGGCCAGGATCACGAGCACGAGGGACAGGCCCAGGCTCACCCGCATGCCGGTCAGGATCATCGGCAGCGATGCGGGCAGCACCGTGTTGAGGAGCGTCGCGGTGCGGGAGTAGCCGAAGGTGCGGGCGGTACCGACGGTGACCGGGTCGATGCCACGCACCGCCTGCAGCGTGTTGATCAAGACCGGGAAGAACGCCGCGAGGGCGACCACCGTCACCTTTGTCGCCGTGCCAAGGCCCAGGAACAGGAAGAGCGGCGGGATCAGGGCGGGCTTGGGAATGGGACGAACGAGCTCGACGAGCGGCTCCAGCAGGCGGAACAGGGCCGCGCTCCAACCCATGGCCAGGCCCAGCGCACAGGCGGACACGCATCCGATCCCAAAGCCGAGCGCCAGCAGGCTCAGCGTCTCGGCGAGCGGCGCCACGAAGGAGCCCGAGGCGAGAATCTGCCAAACGAGCGGCAGCACGCGCGACGGCGGCGGCAGGAGTGCGGGCTCACGCGACCGGAGGCCGACACGGCCTCCCAGACCGCCAGAATCGCAAGGAAGGTGGCGAGACCCAGCCAGTTGGTATCGCGGAGCCTAGCCATGCGGCGCCTGCCGGGGCCGTCGCAGAAGCGCCTGCAGCAGATCGTGGCGCAGCTCAAGAAAGCGGGGAAGCTCCCGCGTCTCCACCATCTCGCGCGGATAGGGAAGCCCGGTCTCGACGATCTTCGAGACGGTGGCGGGCCGGTGCGAGAGCACGGCGATGCGCTGGGACAGGAAGACCGCCTCGTCGACGTCGTGTGTCACGAGAACCACGGTCAGCTTGGTCTTGCGCCAGATGTCGAGGATCAGCGCCTGCAGCTCCATCCGCGTCAGGGCATCCACGGCGCTGAACGGCTCGTCCATCAGCAGCACCGCCGGCTCGGCTGCGAGCGCACGCGCGATGGCGACGCGCTGCTGCATGCCGCCGGAGAGCTGCCAGGGATAGTGGTCCTCGAAGCCGGAGAGCCCCACCATCTGGAGGTAGTGCCGGCAGCGGGCGCGTCTCTCGGTGCGCGCGAGGCGGCGTCTCTTGCTGCGCCGGAGCGCAAAGGCCACGTTCCCCGCCACGGTGCGCCAGGGGAAGAGCGACTTGTTGTACTGCTGGAACAGATAGACCACATCCGGCGGTGGCCCCTGCACGCGCCGGCCTGACAGGACGACCTGCCCGCTCGTGGGCACGATCAGGCCGGCGAGGGTCTGCAGGAATGTGGACTTGCCGCATCCCGAAGGCCCGAGCACGGCCAGGAGCTCGCCGTCGGCGACCTGCAGGTCGATGCGCTCCAGGGCGACGAGCCCCGTGCCCTGCTGGCCGCCGAAGGCGTGTCCAACCCCCAACGCCCTGAGCAAGCACGCTTCGCCCGGGGGAGGTTGCACCGCGGGGCCGGCGGCAGGCGCCCTTGCCTCGTCGAGCACCGGCATCTGCGGCTAGTTGGCCTTGCCGCCGCGCACCAGCGGGTGGATGAGCGCCTCCGCGTCGGCAGCGGAGAGACGCGGGCGCCTCGACGCTGATAAGCACTCTGAAAATGCGAAAGATTTCGCCATCGGGCCTGACCCTCTGTGCCCGCAGGGTCCGAACCCGACGCCACTCGTCAGCCGCGCGCGGTGATGCGCGTGTTCATCCATTCCGCGGTGCGCACCACGCCGCCGAAGCTGTAGAGGTGCACGCCGACCACGTTGCCGGCGCTGCCGGAGCGGAGGCGGGCGGCGAGCGCCATCAGCTGCTCGGTGGGGTCCACGCAGGTGAACACGCGCACGGCCTTGATGCCCTCGGTCTGCAGTGCCCTGAGCGAGGCGGAGACGCCGCAGCGCTGAGCATAGCGGGCGAGCCCCACCGGGCTGGTGGGGCCGGCGAGGCCCACGTAGACGGGCAGGCCCGGCGAGCGGCGGGCCACGTCGGCGCAGTATTCCACGATGCGGTTGGGGGCGAAGGAGAACTGCGTGACGAGATGGGTCTTGAGGCCGTTGCCTGCAGCCAGCTCCAGCTTGCGCGCCAGCGCCCTGTTGAGGGCCACGGTGGCGATGCGGGGGTGCCCTTCGGGATAGCCGGCGAGGCCGACCTGGGTGAGCCCCGACCGGCCGATGAAATCCTCAGCCAGCAGCGCAGCGCTGTCGGCATAAGGGCCGGCCGGCACGGCGATGTCGCCCGCAATCAGCAGGGCCTTGGTGACACCGGCGCGACGCACTGCCTTCTCAAGGAAGTCCTGGGCTTCCGCGCGCGAGCCGATGCGGCGCGCCGCCAGGTGCGGGACGGGCTCCAGGCCGGCCCGCTTGAGCGCCACCAGCGTCTCCAGCGAGGCGCCTATGTCGCGCTTCGGCAGGTGGTTGACGTAGACGGGCGTGCCCGTGGGCAGCAGACGGGCGATGCGGCGCGCGTCCTCCGGCGTGTCGGCGCCCATCTCCAGCGAGCCGCACGCCACCAGCTCGGCGGCGGCGCGGGCCACGTCGGCCGGCGCCGGGCCGCCGCCCGGGACGGCCCCCCGGGTCGAGCCTCCCCGCATCGAACCCTGAGAGGAGCGCGGCTCGCGCGTGCCGGTGTGGGCCTGGGCGGGGGCTTGGGCAGGCATGGCTCAGTCTCGCTTTCGGGAGATGACGTAGGATTCGTCGTGGAACCAGAGCTGGCCGTGCGCCTGCAGCACATCGCGGGTGGCGTCGAGATAGCGCCGCGTCGACACCACCTCGGCCAGGCGCTCGTCGTCGATCTGGGCGACGTACACGGCCGCGTTCCAGGCCGCGAACAGCGTCGAGGTGCCGATGGAATCGGCGATCTCGCTGGGCAGCGTGTGCATGTCGTAGCGGAACTCGGCGCGCTGGTCGGCGTAGGTGTTGAAATTGTAGTGGCGGGCATCCTTTCCGAGATCCGACCGCACGGCGCGCAGGATGTCGTGGCGGTTGGTCTGGAACGGGTTCTCGTCAGGCCAGATCTTGCGGATGATCTCCAGGCCCGGATCGCGCCCGCAGGAATGAATGCCGAGCAGGCGGCCGCCGGGCCGCAGCGCGCGCGTCAAGGGCGTGATCACCTTGGTGGCCTTGAACTCGGCGGAGACGCGGGCGCGGTAGGGCTGCGAGGCGATCACGAGGTCGTAGTCGGCCCGCGCCCGACCCTGCACGGGGATCGCGTCGTTGAGGAGGAAGCGGAAGTCGTCGCGGTAGATCACGAGCGCGACGGGGCGCTCGTACACCGGATTGCCGGTCTTGGCGCTGTGCCTGGCCTGCCAGACCTTGGCGAGGAACGGCTCCAGCGCCGTGATCTGCTCCGAGAACTCCGCCGCCGTGGTGCCGGAGAGCGCCACCTCGTGCCACACCAGCGAGGTGGCGGCCGAGACCGTCTTCGGCGTCAGCCACGGCGCTTCGGTGTAGTACATGTTGGTGACGACGAGCGCCGTCGCCGGGTGCTCGTGGAAGCGGTCCGGCATCTTGTCCAGCGACAGGCGCACGTCCTCCAGGCTGATTTCCTTGGCGACGAAATAGAACGGCATGGTCGGAAAGCGCCGGTGCATCTCGCGCATGACGCGCGTCAGTACCGTGCCGTCGCCCATGCCCGCGTCGAACACGCGCACCGCCGGCGGCCGCGGGTGGATCTGCCCGAGCTCGAGGCCGACGCGTCGCGCGATGACGTCCTTCTCGCTGCAGGTGTTGACGAACAGCAGGTACTTCTGGCGGTTGTCGAAGAAGCGGAAATTCTTTTCCGACGAGGCGTCGCCGCGCGCCGCCGGGACGGGGAGCGGCGCGGGGGAACTGGCGCGGATCAGCGGCATCAGC
>DATMZP010000711.1:0-3482 GCA_035573595.1 Hyphomicrobiaceae bacterium | reverse complement strand
CGACTGCCGGAAATCGCACCGGCGCACTGGATGTCTCGACCCAAGGTAGGCTAGCGTGCTGCCGGCCGGACCCGGCCCGCAATCGGAGCAACAGCGGGGTCTCACCGATGCAGCCAACGGCGCAGGCTTGGCGCGACATCCGCTTCTCGGCCCGCGACGGCCTGCGGCTGTATGCGAGGCACTACCCGGCGCCCGGCTCGACGCGCCGGCCGGTGCTGTGCCTCGCGGGCCTCAGCCGCAACAGCCGGGATTTCCATCATCTGGCCTCCGTCCTCGCCGCCCCCGGCGATGCCGCACGCGACGTCTATACGCTCGACAGCCGCGGGCGCGGCCTGTCCGAGCATGACCGGGACTGGCGCAACTACTCGCTCCTCGTCGAGCTCAACGACGCGCTCGACTTCATGACCACGAAGGAGCTGAACGGCGCCACCGTGATCGGCACCTCGCGCGGCGGGCTTCTCGCCATGATGATGGCGGTGCTGCGGCCCAACGCCATCGGCGCCGCGATCCTCAACGACATCGGCCCCGTGATCGAGCCCGACGGCCTCGCGCGTATGGTCGCCTATATCGGGCGGATGCCGGTGCCCGCCGACTGGGACGAGGCCACGCGCGTCGTCTACGAGATGAGCCAGCGGCAGTTCCCGATTCTGACCATGGAGGACTGGGCCGAGCAGGCACGGGCCTGGTTCAACGACGACGACGGGCTGCCGGCGCTGGGCTATGACCCTGAGCTCGCCAAGGCCCTCTCCGTGTCCGACGGCCCGATCCCGGAGCTGTGGCCGCAGTTCGGCGCGCTGGCGCACGTTCCGGTGCTGGCCATCCGCGGCGAGCACTCCGACATCCTCAGCGCCAAGACGCTGGAGGAGATGCGCACCCGCCATCCGCGACTCGACGTGTTCACCGTGCGCGGTCAGGGCCACGCGCCGCTGCTCAAGGACGGCCCCACGCAATCCGCCATCCAGGCCTTCCTGCAGCGCTGCGACCGCGAGACGCTCGCTGCGGCTGCGCCTGTGGCGGCGGCTTCCTGAGCGGGGTCGATCATGACGGGCCCCCTCCACGTGCTTTCCACTCTGGCCGTGCAGGGCGCCCTGCCGGGGCTGACGGCCGGCTTCGAGCAGTCTGCCGGGGTCAGGGTGGCCGCAGATTTCGCGCCCACCATCGGGCTCCTGGCCCGCATCAAGGCCGGAGAGGCAGCCGATGCGGCGATCCTCACCCGTGAGGGAATCGACGAGCTGGTCGGCCTCGGGCTCCTCAGCGGAGCGACCGTGGTCGATCTTGTGCAGTCCCTGGTAGGGCTGGCAGTGAAGACCGGCGCGGCGAAGCCCGACATCTCCACGCAGGAGTCTCTGAAGCGTGCGCTCCTGGAGGCCAGGTCCATCGCCTACTCGCGCATTGGCGCCAGCGGCGTCTGGTTCGCACGCCTGATCGAGCGGCTTGGCATCGCCGAAGCGGTCAACGCCAAGGCCGCGATCATCCCGAGCGGCCTGACGGGCGAGCTGGCCGCGCGTGGCGAGACGGAGCTGGCCGTCCAGCAGCTGAGCGAGCTGATGCTGGTGCCGGGGATCGACGTGGTCGGACCGCTCGCGTTGGCCCTGCAGACGCCCGCCGTCTTCTCGGCAGCCGTCTTCACCGGCTCCGCGCATGCCGGCCTCGCCCGCGGCTTCCTGCAGTCGCTCAGCTCCGTCGATGCCGCTGCAGCCTTCACGGCAGCGGGCCTGGCGCCCATCCGGCGTTAGCCGCCGGAGGGCGATGGAGAGGACAGAGAGAGGGGAGCCGCCTCGCTTGGGGTCACGGCGCCGCGCCGATCGCGAGCGCCAGCTGCCGGGCGGCGGCGCGGGCTGCCTGCTCGATAAGGCAGCGGAGGCGAAGGAGGAGCGTGTCCTTGTCATGCGTGTGCTGGTGATCGGGGCCGGGGCCGTCGGCGGCTGGCTGGCGGGCGTGCTGGCGCGCGGCGGCGCCGAGGTGGCCGTGCTGGCGCGCGGGGCTGCGCTGGCCGCGATCCGCGCCGATGGGCTTGCTCTGATCGAGGGCGGGCGCCGAGAGACATTCCGGCCCGCGGCGAGCGACAGCGCCGCCGGCCTCCCGCGCCCCGACGCGGTGGTGCTGGCCGTGAAGACCTACGCGTTCGCCGAGGCGGCAGCCGCGGCGGCCCCGGCTCTCCGCCACGGGCCGTTGCTGGTCACGGCCATGAACGGCCTGCCCTGGTGGTTCCTCGATGGCCTGGCCGGCCCCCTGGCCGGCGCCGGCCTCGATGCCATTGACCCGGGCGGCCGGGCCGCCGGTCTCCTGGCCGAGGCGCGTCCGGTGGGGGCGGTGGTGCACGCCTCCACGCGCGCGGAGGCGCCCGGCGTCATTCGCGTGGTCGCCACCGACCGTCTGATCCTGGGCGAGCCCGGCGGCGGCGCCGCGCCGCGGACCGCGGAGCTCGCCCGCCTGGTCGCGGCGGGCGGCGTGTCCTGCCCCGTCACCGCAGAGATCCGCACCGAGATCTGGGCCAAGCTGTGGGGCAACGCCAGCATGAACCCGGTGAGCGCCATCGTGCGCCGCTCCGCCCAGGGCCTGTTCGCGGATCCGCACCTGTCCGAGCTGCTGCGCACCCTCATGCACGAGTTCGCCCGCGTCGGCGACCGCCTCGGCCTCACGCTGCCCATGACCGTGGACGAGCGCCTGGCCGTGACCGCCAAGCTCGGCGACTTCCGCACCTCCATGCTGAACGACGCGGAGGCCGGCCGCCCCCTGGAGGTGGATGGCCTCCTGGGCGTGGTGGTGGAGCTGGCCGAGAAGCTCGGCGAGCCGGTGCCGGCGAGCCGGGCGGTGCATGCGCTGGCGCGGGGACTCAATCCCGGAGCTTGAACGGCCGAGGGGAGGGGCGCAGAAAGGCAACGTGACCGTACCGCAGACATCCCCGGCTCCCGGCTGGCGCGCCACCGTGGTGACGCTGTTCCCCGAGCTGTTCCCGGGACCGCTCGCCGCGTCGCTCGCCGGCGATGCCCTGAAACGGGGGCTCTGGAGCCTCGATACGGTCGCCCTGCGCGACTTCGGCATCGGCCGGCATCGGCAGGTGGACGACACGCCGGCGGGTGGCGGGGCTGGCATGGTGCTGCGCGCCGATGTGGTGGCGGCGGCGCTCGATGCGGCGCGCGCCACGGCTGCCGAAGCGCCGGCGATCTATCTCTCTCCGCGCGGGGAGCCCCTCACCCAGGCGCTGGTGCGGGATTTCGCGGCGACGCCCGGCCTCATCCTGCTGGCCGGCCGCTTCGAGGGGCTGGACCAGCGGGTCGTCGAGGCCCGCGCCTTGCGCGAGGTGTCGATCGGCGACTACGTGCTGTCGGGCGGCGAGCTGGCGGCCATGGTGCTGATCGATGCGGTGGTGCGCCTGCTGCCCGGCGTGGTCGGCAAGGCGGCCTCGCTGGCCGAGGAGAGCTTCGAGGCGGGCCTGCTGGAGTATCCGCACTACACCCGCCCGCGCGACTGGGAGGGCC
>DATMZP010000710.1:0-7307 GCA_035573595.1 Hyphomicrobiaceae bacterium | reverse complement strand
ACGGCGGCGCTGACGACGGCCTTGAGCGGGGCACTCGCCGGGGTCGGGGCGGCGGCGGCGCCGATCATCGCGGGCATTACCTCCTACCTGAGCAATTCGGAGGAGGCCAAGGCCCGCAACGCCGGATACACCAACAACCCGATCAAGGGCGCCCTCTACAGCAACGCCACCGCCGGGGTGGGCGGGGCGCAGTCGATCCTTGACGCGCTCGCGGGGCAAGGCGGCATCGACCAGGTGTCGACCGCCGATCTCGAGCAGATCCTGCCGAGCCTCACCAACCTGCTCATGCCCTACTACGCCACCGCCGAGGGCGGCCATGGGCCGATCCGCGCGAGCGACACCCTGACGGGCGGCCATGGCAGCGTGATCGCGGGGAACACGCCGCCGGGGCTGGGCGGGGCCGATCAGTACACGGGCAACTTCACCACGGCGCAGAGCGGGCTCACCGATGTCGTCAACGCGCTCCTCAAGCGCGGGGTGAGCTACGAAGACCTGGGGAAGCTTCCCGCGTCGGGCGATTGGGTGCAGCAGACGCTCGATGTGAATAACCCGCTCCAGGCCCTCTATGCCGCCCGCGCCCCGGAATACGATGCCGCCGCCGCGCCGCTGCTGGCGAGCGCCCGCACCGCCGCCCGGCAGACGCTCGATCCGCAGGAGGCCATGCACATGGCGGCCGAGGGCCTCAACCCGGCCACGTTCGGCTATAGCCAAGACCCCCAGGGCAACTGGGGCACGTCGGGGCTCTACAACACGGCGACGCCGGCCAACCTCTTCGAGGCCGCGCAGGGCAGCGCGCCGCTCGCGCCCGATGCCAAGACGCACGCGAGTGGGCTGATCACGAGCATGTATGGCGGGCCGCTCTGGACTGCGCTCTCGCGCATGGGCGTGGGCGGACCGGATCTCCAGACGCTCATCCAGCAGCATTTCAATCCGTGGGCGACCGTGGGCGGCTTCGCGCCCCCGCAATTGACCGGCGCGCTGGAGCCGATTCTCCGGCGGCTGGCGATGCAGACGCAGGGGCAGGGGCAGGAGTTCACCTCCGCGGGGCCGACCAGCGGGTCAGGAGAATAGGGAGCGCACATGGCCGACCTCAACGATCTGCTGACCCAGGGCCTCTCGGGCATCATCTCGAGCGGCGGCCTGCCGACCGCGGACGCGCTCTACCAGCAGCAGGCGCAGGCCGATCGGGAGAACACGTTCGGGCGCGGGCTCGGCATCTCCACGGTCACGCGCGATGCGCTCGCCAAGGCGCGCGTCGATGCCACGCTGGCCGCGCAGAACGCGCAACTGGCGGCGCTTGGGCAGGCGGCGGGGATTCAGCAGGGCGCGGCCAATCGCGCGCAGCAGGAGAGCCAGTTCAGCCGCCAGCTCGGCCAGCAGAAGAGCCTCGCCAACCAGCAGATGCTCGCGAGTGGGTTGGGCGCGGGGGTGGGGGCGCTGGGGGGATTGGCGGGCGCGGCGTTCGGGCCGAACATTCGCTCCGGGTTGCGCGGGGCCTTCGGCATGGGCCCGCTCAAGGGCGACCCGGAGAACCGTAGCGAGAGCATGCTCCCGATGGATCAGCGCCCGAACGTGCCCGCGGCCGCGGACACGATTGGCGCCGCTGGCGGCCCGAGCACGCCGGGCCTGGCCGATCTCGGCACACCCGATTTCAGCACGTCGGCCCCGAACTTCGACACCAACTTCGATCTCGGCTCGCCGTCCTTCGACCTCTCCGGTCTCTTCGACGCCAGCATGCCCGCCGCGTTCTCGCCGGGCTACGACTGGTCGCAGATTGGCTGGGGGTAGGCCATGGGCGATTACGGGCTGGCTGCATTGTCGGGCGTCCTCGGCGGCCTCCAGGGGCTCCCGCAGGGCATGCTCAACGCGCAGAAGGTCGACCAGGGACAGCAGCATATCGATCTGCTCCAGCAGCACCTCGCGCAGCAGCAGGCGCAGTTCAACACGGAACTGCCCGGCGACGCCGTCTCGGCCGCGTTCCGCTCGAAGATCGACCCCGTGAAGGGCACGGCCACGGTGCCGACGCACCTCGTGCCATCGATCCTGGCCGATCGGCAGAAGGAACAGGCGCAGGAACAGGAGGTGAAACAGGGCAGCGCATTCGCCGCATCCCTGGAACCGCTCGCCCAGAATGATCCCTACATCAAGGCGCTCCAGCAGTCGGCAACCCTGGGAGCGGGCGGGACGCAGAAGTGGGCGCCGCTGGTTGAGACGCTGCGCCAGCATCAGCTCGCGCGGCAGCAGATGGAATCGGGTAATCGCATGATGCTGGCGTTCTTGACGAAGGACATGTCACCCGAGCAAGCGGCGCAGTTCCGCGCCCAATTTAGCGGACCGGAGCCGCCGGCGGGGGCGCCCGCCACGACGCCAGCTGCGCCCCCCCCAGCGCGCGTTATTCAAACCGGCGGGGAGCAGCCCTTGCCGCTGACCGGACCGATTCCGCCTGGCCCCCCGCCGCCCTCGCGCGATCCCTCGCTTATCGCACCGGGTCAGCGCATGTCCAATGCGCTCGCGGAACAGAATCGCGCGGCGGCCGAGTTGCCGGGTGTCACCGTTCCGGGCACTGCACCGTCGGCCCCGCCCGCGCCATCGGGCGGCATGCCTGGCTACCAGCAGCCGTCGATCAGTTTTGATCCGTCCAAGGGCACGGGGAAGATCGACTTCCATCCCACGCCCCCGTCGGGGCCGCCGCTCGAATATGTGCAGGCGGTGAATGAGGCACGCAAACTGCTCGCGGCCGGAGTGGATCCCAAGGATCCGCGATGGAAGGACGTGAACTACCGCCTGGACTCCTATAAGACCTACGTCCTCCCGGCGGATGCTGAATTGAGAGGGCGGGGCACGGGGATCGATCGGCCCGCCCCGACACCGCTCGGCGCGCCCAGTCCTGCCCAGCCTGGCGCTCCCAGTGGGGCGCCCGAGCCCGTTATTCCAGGCAAGCCGCTCGCCACTGGCCGACCCAAACCAATGAACGCAACGGAGACGAACAAGCTCCAAGAGGTCGATTCCGTCCTGAGTGGTATTGACCAGGTGCGGGCCTATATGGACCTGCCTGAAGTGGCGCGCTTTCGCGGCGGGGCGGGCCTCACTTCCTCGGTCAAAGCGCGCGGCGGGCAATATCTTGAAAACAAGTTGGGCATTCCGATGATGGATCCGGTGGCCCGTTCGGCCGCGGCGGCCCTGGCGAACACGCAGGCCGAGTACCGCAAGAAGATGTATGGCGTGCGCGTCACCCAAGCCGAGAGCGCCATTCTCGAGCCAGCCCTGGCCGCGAGTCTCAGTGACCCGGGGCTCCCGCAGAAGCTTGCGGATCTAGAGCGCATCATGAAGAACCATCGCGCGGAGATCGAAGAGACGGCGGCGGCCAATCGCACGACGGCGCCCCCGGCGCGGGTGCAGCCGGGTAATACCCCGCCGCCCGCTCCGCCGCCAGGAGCGCCCCCGGGCGGCGGTGCTCGCACCATCCGCGTCCGCGACAAGGCAAATCCCAATCGCAAGGGGAGCGTGACGTTGCAGCCGGGCGAAGCGCTGCCTCCGGGCGTGGAGGAGGATCGGTAAGTGGCCGAAGTCCAATGGGACGCGGCCCCACCGACGACGAAGACGCCCGCGGTGCAATGGGACGCGCCGACGCCGTCGGGCATCGGGGATCGCAGTTGGGATGCCGCCAGCGTCCTCGACCGCGGCATCCGGGCCATGCGCCCGCCGCTGGCCCAGTTCCTCAACGAGCGCGTCGTGCCTCGCAATCTATCGCTCAAGCCCTTTGGCGCGACCCCCGCGGACGCGATCCTGCCCGATTCGCTCGCCGGGATTGTCCTCCCGCCGCTGGCCCCCGCCGCCGCGTCGAAGGCCATCCCGGCCGCCATCAGTGGCGCGGGGACCGCGGGGAAGCTGGCGCTGCAATATGGCACCGGCTGGCGGGCCCTGCGCTCGCTTCTCGGGCGCGCGGCCGCACCGGCCGAAGCCCCGGCCGCCGAGGCCGCCGGGGGCGGGCTGCCGTCCCTCAACTGGCTCGAGAAGATTCTGTATCCCGGCGCCCGGCCGCCGATTGAGCTGCCGCCATCCACGCCGCCCGTGCGCCGGCCGATCTGGGCCGATCAGCCGCTCGAGGCTCCGCCAACTTATGATGTGCCGCGCCCGGCCCCATCGGGGTCCGCCGGCGCCCGCCCCGCGTATGCGCCGCCCGCCCCGGTCGCCACCGCCCCGCCCCCAGCAGCGGCGGCGGCCGCCCCGTCGCAGACCTATACCGCCGCCGAGCTGGCGAGCCTGCGCAAGCAGCTTGGGCTCAAGCCCTCGGAGCCGTTTCCCTTCCGCATTCCGCCCCAGCCGATCCGGCCCTCGGCCCCGCCCGCGAAGTGGACCCCGGAGGAGTTGGCGCCGCCTGCCCCCGCGGCCCCCGCGCCGCTGGCGGAGCCGGTATCCAAGCCCACGTACCGCATCTCCACGCCGCCGCCGGAGACGGCGCTCAACGACGTGCGCGCCGCCGCCGAGCACGCGCGGCGCATGCGGATGCGCGATGAGTACGACTTCTCGCACTTCCGCCAGCAGGACTGGACGCCGCCCGCGGATGCCACGGTCGCCAGCCAGCCCGTCACATCGCCCAGCGCGTTGCCGGCGGCGCGGCTGCACGCCAATCGCGAGAAGCCCCTCGCCCCCGTGGGCGATCCTGCTCAAGACCCCGAGTATCTGCGGGAGCTGGCCGCCTACTACGCGCGCCAAGCCGCGCGCGGAGAACACTGATGACCCTGTATGGCTGGAATATCACGCCGGGCCAGACGCGCCTGCCGATCCCCGGCGGCACGGTGAACAGCCGGCCGATCTCGGTGCCCAGCGCCGCCCTCGTCATGGCGATCTCCGTGCCCGCGCTCGTCGGCTCGGCCACGCTCAAGATCCAGACCCTCGTCATCCAGCTCGATGACCAGCAGGCCGAGGTCTGGCAGGACGTGTCCGCGTTCAACCTCGCCTCGGGCACGCCCATCGCGCTGGCGGGCATCCCGAGCAACACCACGACCACGGTGCCCGTCACCGCCTCGGGCGGCGGGGTCATTCGCTTCGTGGCCAGCGCCGATCAGTCGAGCGCGCCGGTCGATCTCCTGATCGGGTTCATGTGTCTATGAGCCAGGAGCAGATGCGCGCGATGGCGGTGATGCTCCTGCATCAGCAGGCCGGGGCTCCGCCCGTGCTGCGCCCCGTCGTGGTACTCCCCGCGCCCGTTCCCGTGAGCCTTCCGCCCCTTCCGGCGCTCCCGCGCCGCTGGTATCAGCGGCTGTGGGCGACCCTGCGGGCGCAGTACGACCTGGTCGGATGGCCGGACGCCTAACGCATGCCCACGACCACCGACCAGGTCTGGGCCCTCGACACGCTCCCGGCCGCGGCGGGCGTGACGGGAACCGACACGCTGGCACTGCTCGCCTCGGGCGTCACGGTGCGCGCCACGGTGAGCGACCTGCTGGGCGTCGTGTGGCCCGTGGGCAGCGTCTTCACGGGCGTCGTGGCGACGAATCCGGCCACGCTCCTGGGCTTCGGCACCTGGGCCGCGCTGGGGGCGGGGCGCGTGCTCGTGGGCGTGGACGCCGCCGATCCTGACTTTGATACGGCCGAGGAGACGGGAGGCGCCAAGACCGTGACGGTGGCCGCGCACGCCAGCCATACGCATACCTACACGCAGGTGCCGAATCACGTCCATGCGCTCGCCACGGGCACGGGCTCGACGGGCAACTTCAGCCAGGTGCTCGGCACCGTGGATGCGTCCTCAGGCGGCACGGGGGCGACCCCCACGCAGACGGCGCTCGGCACGCTCTCGGCGAATCCCACGGGCGGGGTGGCGACGGGCACCACGGCGGGGCCCGGCGCCGCCCTCACCCATGCCGCGGCCAGCATCGTGCAGCCCTACCTCGCCGTGTACTTCTGGAAGCGGACGGCCTAGATGCCCACGACCATTGATCGCTTCATCGCGTCCTACCAGCTCTGCCAGCAGATCGCGGACATGCAGAACAACATGCGCGGGAATGTGCAGGTCATCCAGGCGGCGAAGAATGCGGGGACGATCCCGACCTTCGCCGCCGCCCAGCAGGCGTTTCGCGATCTCGGCACCGCGTTTCTCTCGCGCATCACGACGCTGACGACACTGGTCACGAACAATCTCGCCGCCATGCAGGCGGGGACGCTCGCGCTCGGCATCGTGTGGGTCGACATCACCACGATGAAGGACACGCTCGACACCTGGGCCACGAACCTCTCGACGGCGACGATCACGAACCAGACGCAGATGGACAATAGCGTGGCGGCCCTGCTCGCGGCGGTGCCCGCGGCGATGCAACCCTACTGATGGCCTTCGACCTTGGTTTCAACTTCCGCGGGACATCGGGTTTCGTCACCGATGCCGCTTACGGCGTCCCGGGACTGGCTGAAATGTATCCGCACACCTACACCGCCGCCAACGGCTATAGCATCAATGCGGGCGTCAGTGGCACGACGGGTTCTGAAAATAATGCAGCGAGCAATGACCCCCGCATCGCGGGCGACAACTACGTCAATCCGAGCACGACGACCAACTTCCTCGTCGATCTCTCCAGTGGGAGTGCCCCCGGCGCAGGCACCTATAGCGTGGATCTCGCGATGGGCGTGTCGAACTTTGGCACGGCCATGGCGTGCGTGGTCAAGGACAATACGACGATTATTCTGGATCTCACGAATGGGGGCTCCGGCTATGTCACCACGAACGGACACTATATCGACGCCTCCGGCGCCAATTTGGCCGCCACGACGTCGTGGACCGGTACGCCGGTCAATCTGACGTTCGCGACGACGACCTGCTACCTCGTGTTGAACCCCGCCTCGCTCGCTTCGTATACGATGATCGGCACCTTCCGTCTGACGCTCGCGAGTTCACAGAGCGTGGTGCCCGCCCTCATGGCCGAATACCGTCAGCGAGGAGCCTGACCCATGCGCTTCCTGCGCAGCAATACGGCGGTGATTGTGACGGTCGGGCCCTTCTACGATAAAACTACAGGAGTAGATATCGAGACCGCCCTGACGATCACGAACGAGAAGATTACGCTGACGGCCGATACCGACGCGGGTTCGGCCCCGACCAACATCCTCGACAACATCACCGGCGCCACCTCGGGGACCGCCAACGATCTGAACTACATCACGGGCAACGATGCGGGGATGATGCAGCTCGAGCTGGCCGCCGCCGACACGAACCGGGTGGGGCGCATGTTCCTGTCGATCACCGACGCGGCCAACCACGTGCCGGTGTTCCACGAGTTCTTCGTGCTGCCGCAGGCCATCTACGACTGGCTCAC
>DATMZP010000709.1:0-4990 GCA_035573595.1 Hyphomicrobiaceae bacterium | reverse complement strand
GTGCTCAACGAGCGCATCGGCGCGCGCACGGACAAGGGCAAGGACGCCAAGGGCCTGAGCATCCACCCCGACGAGCCCGAGGCGGTGGTGCAGCCGCAGAAGGACAAGAGGACGTACGCGCCCTCCTACAAGCCGGTGTTGATGGCCAACGGTGCGCGGGTGGTGGTGGCTGGGGACGTGCATCCCTCGTGCGAGACGGCACCGGTGGAGCGCCTGGTCGAGGCGGCGCGCGCGCACGGCAAGGTCGAGACGGTGCTGGCGGACTCGGGCTTCAACGGGGCGGGCACAATCACGGTTGCAGCCAAGCGCGACATCGAGCTGCTGGCGCCGGAGGGGCGTACGCTGCCGGGCGAGACCGCGACCCACAAGCAGTCCGACAAGCAGATCCCGAAAGGGGAGTTCCGCTACGAGGCGGCGAGCGACAGCTACCGCTGCCCGGCCGGCCACAGCCTGCACCGGCTCGCCGCGTGCAGCGAATATGCCGTCTACGGTGGAGCGCCCTGTGCCGATTGCCCGATGCGGGCACGCTGCACGAAGGGTGCGGAGGGCCGGCAGATCAAGCGCTATCCTTGCGACGCAGCCAAGGAGGCGATGCGGGCAACCCTTGCGGACCCGGCCGGGCGGGCGCGCTACAACAAGCGCGCGGGCATGGTCGAGCCGGTGTTCGCCCACCTCAAAGAGAACCAGGGGCTGCGCCGCTTCCGTCGCCGCGGCCTGGCCAAGGTGCGCCTGGAGCTCATGTTGCATCTGGCCGCCTACAACCTGTCGCGGGCGGTGGCGCTTGCGCGGGTGATCGGAGCCCTCTCTGGAGGCCTTCTGGATGCCGCCCTGCGCTGCCTCGCCACCGTGCGCTCCGCGCTGCTGACGCGCTTGCGCCACGCCATGACGGCCCTCGCCACCCCCAGCCCAGGAGCCCCCCGTGTTTAACGACGGCCTCCCTTGTGGGGAGGGGAATCCGCTCGTTTCGTTTCAAACCCAGAGGGGCTGACACTGGCCAACCGCTATTCAGGCTCGACGGTCATCACGTCCCACCAGTCGGGATGCTTCTTGTACTGGGCCTTCACGTAGGGACAGATCGGAACGATCTTGAAGCCATGCTCGCGGGCGTCGGCGATCATGTGCTGCACCAGGGCCAGAGCGGCGCCGGTGCCACGCATGCTGTCGGGTGCGAGCGTGTGATCGGCGCTGATCAGCGCTGTACCGCGCTGCGTGAACACAAGCTCCGCTTCCCCTGGAACGCCCTCCAGCGTCGCAGCGTAGCGGCCGCCCTTCGGACTGAGCTCCTTTCGAACCGTCACAGATGACATCGCAAATCCCTTGGGCTGGTTGCGCCGATAGCCATCATCCCGCCGTGCGGGCGAGGTGCTTGAACATGTGGCTGCGCGCCTCGTCGTCCATCTCTGCCTTGAAGATGTGCCTGTCCTTGAGGCCCTGGGCGCGCGCGGCGGCGGGGCGCGCATTGATCTCGTCCAGCAGCCGCTTGACGTTGGGGAATTTGGCCCACGCCTCCTCGCCGCCCAGCATGTAGGGCACCATGCGGGCCCAGCCCCACGCGGCCATGTCGACGATGGTGTAGGTGTCGCCGACGAGGTAGCGGCGGCTGGCCAGGCGCTGGTCGAGGATGCCGTAATGGCGCTCGGCCTCGTACTGGTAGCGGTTGTGGGCATAGGCCACCTTCTCCGGCGCGAAGTGGCGGAAGTGGACGGCCTGCCCCGAGTACGGCCCGACCCCGGTGGCCACGAGCATCAGCCAGGACAGCAGCTCGGCCCGCGCCGCCGGTGCGTCGTCGGGCAGGAACTTGCCGGTCTTCTCGGCCAGGTAGAGCAGGATGGCGTTGCTGTCGAACACCGTGACATCGCCATCGACGATGGCCGGCACCTTGCCGTTGGGGTTGACCGCCAGATACTCGGGTGCGAACTGCCGGCCCTTGCGGGTATCGACCGGAATGGCCTCGTAAGGCAGGCCTGCCTCCTCCAGGAACAGAGCGACCTTGGTTGGGTTGGGCGAGCCGTTGAAGTAGAACTTGATCATTCTTGCCTCTGGTCTGGCTGGGCCTCGATGCGGCGACCATAGTGGAGTGCCTGGCCGGGCACCACACCGGTCGTCGCGAGGCCTGGCGCCAAGGGCACATGCTCGCGCATGGCTGCAGTGCCAACGCCGGCGCATCTCAAGGAGACAGGATGCTCCGCCTCTCTGTCCTCGACCAGTCGGTCGCCGTCGCGGATCGGCCGCACGGGCAGTCGATCCGCGACACCATTGCGCTGGCGCGGCTCTGCGACGCGCTGGGTTACCACCGCTTCTGGGTCTCCGAGCACCACAACCACGCCAGCATCGCCGGCACGGCGCCGGAGGTCCTGCTCGCGGCCATCGCCGGCGTCACCCAGCGCATCCGCCTCGGCAGCGCCGGGGTGATGCTGCCGCACTATTCGCCCCTGCATGTGGCCGAGCAGTTCCTCGTGCTGGAGGCCCTGGCGCCGGGCCGCATCGACCTGGGCCTGGGCCGCGCGCCGGGCTCCGATGGGCGCACCGCTTTCGCACTCAATCCGCTCGCCAACGAGCGCCCGGCCCAGTTCCCCGCCGACGTGCGCGACGTGATCGCGTGGACCTCGGGCGCGCCCCTGCCCGACGGCCATCCGTTCCGGACCGTGAAGGCGCATCCGTTGTCGGAGACGGCACCCGAGGTGTGGATGCTCGGCAGCTCCGACTATGGCGCCCAGGTGGCGGCGCATTTTGGCCTGCCCTACGCCTTCGCCTGGTTCTTCACCGACGGCAAGGGCGGCCCCGAGGCGCTCGACACCTACCGCAAGCTCTACAAGCCGAGCCGGCGTCACCCCGAGCCGCACACCGCACTCTGCGTCTGGGCGCTGGCCGCCGAGACCGAGGAGGAGGCCCGCTTCCAGTTCTCCTCGCGCGCCCGCGTGCGCCTCTTACGCGACCTCGGCGTCTTCGTGCCGCTCGATCCGCCAGCGGTGGCCGCTGGGCATCCCTATACGGACGCCGAGCGTGCTCGCATGGATCAGATGTTCAGGGACTCGTTCGTCGGCACCGGCACGCAGGTCGCCGAGCGCATCGCAGAGCTGGCGAAGCGCCTCGACGTGCAGGAGGTGGCCGTCGTCACCTGGACCTACGACGAGGCCGTGCGCCACGAGAGCTACCGGCTGCTGGCGGAGGCGATGGGCCTGGATGGGGGTCGGCTCGACGGGGGTCAGACCCGGGTCTGACCCCGGCTCCTCCGTGCGCTCCGTCTCTTATTCGCCGTTCCGCCGGCGAAGGAGGGGAAAGTAGGCCTGCACCGCCAGATCGCTGCCGTAATCGGAGAAGTGGCCCTTGTAGTCGAGGTACACAAAGCGCCCCTGCCGCAGGTATGTGCACACGCGGTCGGGGCACAGAAAATCGAGCGGATCGATGAAGGTCGCGGTCTTGCCGACGAGGGCCTTGAGTGCCTTGTTGGTCTCCCAGGACTCGCCGGCGATGGTCCACCTGGCGTCGCCCTCAGGGCCAAATCCCGCCTTTCGATAGGCGAGATAGCGCGGGTCGAAGGCGAAGATGGGAGAAACCCCGATGACATAGACCTCAAGGCCCATGTCCGAGAGCGTATCGATGGTCGAGCTGAGGCCCTCCAGCCCGCGCGCTCGCACCATGTCCCAGCGGGCGCTCAGGAAGACAACCTTGATGTCGTTGGACTTGATGATGTCGAGGACGGCCTGATTGACGCCGTGACAGTGCGGGAGGGCATAGGAGCGAAAGGAAAAGATGGGCGGACAGGCGGCGGCGGTGATCTGCATGATATTGACGTCGAGCCGGTCCGAGTTGCGGGCCAGCCCCGGCGCATAGTGGGCCGCAAACGAGTCGCCCCACAACAGCGCGTTGCGGCTGGCCCCCGTGGTCAGCCTGCAGCGATCGCGCTTCCAGGCCGCCACTGGTTGATCGAGGAGGAAGCAGACCCCACTCCCCCACGTTCCCCAGGGGTCGGTGGCAGGCCGGCCGAGCAACGCGGCGAGGTAGCCGGTCAGCGAGAGCGCTCCGATCAGGACGGCCGTTGCGGCGAACAGCATCGGCCTTCGCACGGGGTTCTTGGGGCGGCGGATGGGGTTCTCGATGAACCGCCACGACAGGGTCGCCAGGGCAAGGCTGGTGGCGCAGACGACCACCCCAGCGACAAATCCCGGCTCCTGCAGCAGCAGGTACCTGGTGAACGTGATCACCGGCCAATGCACGAGATAAAGCGAGTACGAGACAGCACCGATGGCAATCATCGGCACGGACGAGAGGGCACGCGTCACGAGCGTAGCCCGCGTTGCCGGCGTGATCTGGCAACCGCCGATGGCAATCAGAAGCGCGGTCCCGGCCGTCGGCAGCGCGGCGGAAAGCCCGGGGAACGGCGTATGGCTGGCGTAGAAAAGGATGGGGATCGCGAGGCAGGCGAGGCCGACGCCGCCGATCGCCTGGGCGACAATCGGCCGGAGCGCGGGCCGAAGAGGATGGATGGCGAGCAGTGAGCCGATCAGCAGCTCCCAGGCGCGCGTCGGCAGCAGGTAGAAGTTTGCCGATGCGGCCCTGTGCGTCATGAATACGCTGAGCGCGAACGAGGCGATGCAGCCGGCGACCAGCAGGAGCTTGGTGAGGCGCGAAGACCGCGCCATGGCCACCTGCATCAGCACCGGAATGAACAGGTAGAACTGCTCCTCGACGGAAAGCGACCAGGTGTGCAGCAGGGGGCGCGTTCCAGCCGATGGATCGAAATATCCGGACGACTTCCAGAAGAAGAAGTTCGAGACGGAGAGGGTCGAAGCCGTCAGGCTGCGACTGAGATCCATGAACTGCTCGGCGTCCATCAACAGGCTGAATGCGAGCAGCGTGGCGAGGAGCGTTACGGCAAGCGCCGGCAGAATGCGGCGGATGCGTCGCTCGTAGAACTGAGCGATGGAGAACCGGTCATTTGCGATGTCGTCCAGGATTCTGCTGGTGATGACGAATCCGGAGATGACGA
>DATMZP010000708.1:0-2757 GCA_035573595.1 Hyphomicrobiaceae bacterium | reverse complement strand
GTGCTCACCCCGAGACAGGCCGACATCGTGACGCTGGCGAAGTCGGAGGGCCGCGTCAGCGTGGAGGCGCTGGCCGACCGCTTCAACGTCACCCCGCAGACAATACGCAAGGATCTCAATGACCTGTGCGAGCGCGGGGTGCTGCAGCGCTATCACGGCGGCGCCGTGCTGGCCTCGGGAATCGCCAACTTCGGCTACGAGGCGAGGCGGAGCCTCGCCACCGAGGAGAAGCGGCGGATCGGGCTGCGGGCGGCGGCGCTGATCCCCGACAACTCCTCGATCCTGATCAACATCGGCACCACCACCGAGCAGGTTGCGGTGGCCCTGCGCGGCAAGCAGGGGCTCCTGGCCATCACCAATAACATAAACGTTGTCAATATCTTGCAGGGCTTCGACCAGATCGAGGTGATCGTCGCCGGCGGGGTTGTCCGGCACTCGGACGGCGGCGTGGTGGGCGAGGCGGCGGTGGATTTCATCCGCCAATTCAAGGTGGACTATGCGGTGATCGGCACCTCGGCCATCGACGAGGACGGCACGCTCCTGGACTTCGACTACCGCGAGGTGAAGGTGGCGCAGGCCATCATGGGGTGCGCCCGCAAGTCCATCCTGGTGGCCGACAGCATGAAGTACGCGCGCACCGCCCCGGTGCGAATCGGCCATATCTCGCAACTCGACTACTTCGTCACCGATGCGCCGCCGCCGGCCCGCCTGCTCGACATCTGCCGCGACAACGACGTGGCGGTGGAAATTGCGGCTGAGGCTTGATCCTTCGAAACAGCGCGATAATCTTCGTTTGCTATCGAAAGGCATGCGCTCCGGGCTAAATCCCGGACGCCGCCGGCTGACGGGCCAGCCGGCTCCGACCATCACACGCGCGGGCCGCGGCATGTACGACATTGTCATCATCGGCGGGGGCATCCACGGCTGCGGCATCGCCCGCGACGCGGTCGGGCGGGGGCTGTCCGTGCTCCTGGCAGAGAAGGCGGACCTTGCCAGCGGCACCTCGTCGGCCTCCACCAAGCTGATCCACGGAGGCTTGCGCTACCTGGAGCACTACGCCTTCCGCCTGGTGCGCGATGCGCTGGGCGAGCGGGAGGTGCTGCTCTCGATGGCCCCGCACATCATCCGACCGCTCAGGTTCGTGCTGCCGCACCACCGCGGCCTGCGCCCCGCCTGGCTGATCCGGCTGGGGCTCGTTCTCTATGACCACCTGGGCGGGCGCAGCAGCGTACTGCCCCCGTCCAACGCCGTCGATCTCACCCGCGCGCCCGCCGGCGAGCCGCTACGGGCGAGCTTTACCCGCGGCTTCGAATACTCCGACTGCTGGGTGGACGACGCCCGCCTGGTGGTGCTCAACGCCATGGATGCGGCGGCGCGCGGCGCCGATATCCGGGTGCGGACCGAGGTCGTGTCGGCCCGGCGGGCAGACGGGGGCTGGCGCATCGTGCTGCGGGACACGGTGTCAGGCGATCGCGAGACCGTGGAGTCGCGCGCGCTCATCAACGCCACCGGGGCGTGGATCGCGGAGACATCGGCGCGCCGGATCGAGGCGCGGCCCGTCGCCAACGTCAGGCTGGTGAAGGGGAGCCACATCGTGGTGCCGAGGCTCTTCCAGCACGACAGCGCCTACATCTTCCAGAACGCCGACCGGCGCATCGTCTTCGCCATCCCCTACGAGCGCGACTTCACGCTGATCGGCACCACCGATATCGATTGCGCCGGGGGATCGGACGAGGTCGCCATCTCGAGCGAGGAGACCGACTACCTGTGCGGGGCGGTGAACGCCTACCTCGCCGCCGCAATCGCGCCCTCCGACGTGGTGTGGAGCTACGCGGGCGTGCGCTCCCTGCACGACGACGGCCGCGCCTCCGCCCAGGACGCCACGCGCGACTTCGCGCTGGAGCTGGATGGCGGGCGTGGGGAGGCGCCGCTTCTCAGCATCGTCGGCGGCAAGATCACCACTTACCGGCGCGTTGCCGAGGAGGCGCTGCGCCGGCTGCTGCCGCTCCTGCCTCGTCCCGCCGGTCCGCCGTGGACGCGCGGCGCGGCCTTGCCGGGGGGCGACTTTCCCTGCGGCGACCGCGATCGGCTGGCCCGCGAGCTGGCCGCCGTCGCGCCCTTCCTCGGGGCTGCCACGGCGGAGCGGCTGGTGCGGACCTACGGCACCATGGCGCGCGGTATCGTGGCCGGCGCCACTTGTGTGGAGGACCTCGGCCAGCACTTCGGCGCCGGGCTCCACGAACGCGAGGTGCGCCACCTCATCGACAAGGAGTGGGCCAGGACATCCGACGACATCCTTTGGCGTCGCACCAAGCTCGGCCTGCGCCTCGCCGAGAACGAGCGCCGCCGTTTCGAGGAGTGGCTTCGCACGCACGGTCCGGCCGGCATTTCTCCCGCCATCTGACCGATTGCTGCGAGCCCCCGCGCGTTTTCCCGCCCGCGATTCGATCGGCTGCTCAAACGCAGGGCGGCTCTTCAACGATCGAGCTGGCGCCCAGCGATCCTGTCATGGTCATCGCGGGCGTCTGCCGACGTGGCGGAGCGCATCCGCCATGAGATGAAATGGGCCTCTGGCACCCGCCATCGTGCAGCTCTGGCGCTACGCCCCGGCCTTCAGATGAAGACAGCTATTCGCGGTCAGCCTGAGGATCGCCAGCCGGGGCTGGCCGCGGGCTTGCCGCCGGCCCCGGCCCAGGCTGTGCCAGCCCAGGCTCTCCCGGCCCAAGCTCTCCCGGCTCAGGCTCCCCCAGTGGGCGC
>DATMZP010000707.1:0-3086 GCA_035573595.1 Hyphomicrobiaceae bacterium | reverse complement strand
CGGGGCCGCTCGCCAATGCGGTGGTGGCGGAAGCGCTCACCTCGGTGCTGATCGGCATCAACCGCCATTACAAGGTCCCCGGTGCCGGCATCCGCATCACCGGCCTCGACAAGGGTTAGACAGCCTTGGGAGAGCAGACGCTCACCATCACGGCCCTCCAGGGCATCCCCAGGGTGCAGCCGGGGGATGACCTCTCCGCTCTCCTGATCGCGGCGCTGGAGCAGGACCGGCTGGAGCCCCGGGCGCAGGACATCCTGGTCGTGGCGCAGAAGATCGTTTCCAAGGCCGAAGGGCGCTATCTCGACCTGGCGAGCATCGAGCCCGGCAGCCGCGCCAGGGAGTTGGCCGCAGTCACCCGCAAGGATGCGCGCCTCGTCGAGGCCATTCTCTCTCAATCAGCCGAGATCCTGCGCGCCGCGCCGCACGTTCTGATTGCGGTGACCCATCACGGCATCGTCATGGCCAATGCAGGCGTGGACCGATCCAATCTGGAGGCGGGCGACGATGGGCTGCGCGTGCTGCTGCTGCCCGAGGCGCCGGACCGCAGCGCACGGCACATCAAGGAGCGGCTGGACGCGCATTTCAGCGCCGATATCGGCGTGATCGTCGCCGACAGCGCCGGCAGGGCGTGGCGACTCGGCACGGTCGGGCTTGCCATCGGCGCCGCCGGCGTGCCGTCGCTCGTGGACCGTCGCGGCGAGGAGGACCTTGCCGGACGGCCGCTGGAGGTGACCGAGGTCGGCTTCGCCGACGCCGTGGCCGCCGCCGCCGCGCTCGCCATGGGCGAGGCGGCCGAGGCGCGTCCGGCGGCGCTGGTGCGAGGTCTTGGGTGGACGGCGGAGCCGCGCCCGGCGGCGGCACTGTTGCGGCCCAAGACGCAGGACCTGTTCCGATGACCGGCGACAGCCGAACCTATGTTGCGCTCTCGGGCGGCATCGGCGGCGCCAAGCTCGCCCTGGGGCTGGCGCGGCTGCTGGGCGAGCGGCTGACGGTGATCGTCAATACCGGGGATGACTTCGAGCACCTGGGGCTCACGATCTCGCCGGACGTGGATACCACGCTCTACACGCTCGCCGGCGTCGCCAATCCGGAGACCGGGTGGGGGCGGCGCGACGAGACCTGGAGCTTCATGAAGGCGGTGGCCGAGCTTGGCGGCCCCACGTGGTTCAAGCTGGGCGACAGGGATCTGGCGATCCACGTGGAGCGCACGCGGCGGCTCAGGGCGGGCGAGACGCTGACATCCGTCACGGCACATCTCGCCGCGCGCCTGGGCGTGGCGGCACGGGTGCTGCCGATGTCGGACGAGCCGGTCCGCACGGCGGTGGAGACCGATGCCGGCACCCTGGCGTTCCAGGACTATTTCGTGCGTGAGCAATGCCGTCCGGCGGTCCGCCGCATCCGCTATGACGGCGCCGAGACGGCGCGGCCGACGGTGCAGATCGAGGCCGCGCTGTCAGCCCCGACGCTGGCCGGCATCATCATCTGTCCGTCGAACCCGTGGCTCAGCGTCGATCCGATCCTGGCGGTTCCGGGCATGCGCGAGGCGATTCGGGCGAGCAGCGCGCCGGTGATCGCCGTGTCGCCGATCATCGGCGGCAAGGCGGTGAAAGGGCCGACGGCGAAGATCATGGCAGAGCTCGGCTTGGCGACCGGTATCGCGAGCATCGCCCGCCATTACGGGGACCTGCTCGATGCGCTCGTGGTCGATGCGGCGGACCGCGCGACGGCAGACGCCTTGCCGGTTCCGGCCTCCATCGCCGACACGTTGATGCAGACGACGGACGACAAGATCGCCCTGGCCCGGCATTGCCTGAGCCTGTGCGAGCGCCTGGCCGCGGCGCCGCCCAAGCCCGGCAAGCGGCGCCCGGCGGAGACCCAAGCATGAGCGCACCGCGTGCACCGGAGGCGCCGTGGGCCATCGTGCCCGTGAAGACGCTGGCACAGGCCAAGCAGCGCCTCGCCGGGGTGCTGCCGCTGGAAGCGCGGCGTCGGCTCATGCTGGTCATGCTGCGCGATGTGCTGGCGACGCTGGCCGCGGTCGAGACCCTGGGCCCCGTGGTCGTGGTGACGCCGGATGCGCAGGTGGCGACGCTGGCGGAGAGCTGCAGCGCCCGTGTGCTGTGTGAGGCGCAGGCGGAAGGCCACAGTGCAGCCGCCATGGCGGGGCTCGTCCACGCCGCCACCCACGGCGCGCAGCGCGCGCTTACCGTGCCGGCCGACGCGCCGCTCGTGACACCTACCGAGGTCGCCCGCCTGATCGACGCGGCCGGCACCGGGCCAGGCGCGCGCGTGGTGCTGGCCCCATCGCACGATCGCGACGGTACCAATGCGATCGTGGCGACGCCGCCCGATGTCTTCCCGCCGCACTTCGGGCCGGGCAGCTTTGCCCGCCACCTCGCCGCCACCGAAGCGATGGGGCTCGCCTGCCGCGTGATAGAGCTCGCGGGGCTCGGCATGGACGTGGACGAGCCACGCGACCTTGAGGCTCTCCTCGCCCGGAAGCGGGACGACCCTAATTACGCCTTCCTGCAAGAGCGGGGAGGGCCGCGCGGGCCGATCCTTGCAACCTCCATCGAGGCGCCCCGATCATGAAAGCCTCCGCCAGTCTCGCAACCGCCCTACGCAAGGCCGAGTCCGCTACAAGACTGGCGGATGACGAGGCGCTGACGCTGGCGCAGTGCGACGATCTTCCCAGGCTGATGGCGCTGGCCCGCGCCCTGGCGCTGGCGGGGCACGGCCGCGCGGTAAGCTTCTCCAGGAAGGTGTTCATCCCCCTGACCCAGCTGTGCCGGGATGTCTGCCACTACTGCACCTTCGCCCGGCCGCCCCGCCCCGGCGAGCGGCCCTATCTGGCCCCAGAGCAGGTCCTGGCCATCGCCGAGGCGGGCCGGGCCGCCGGCTGCAAGGAGGCCCTGTTCACCCTGGGCGACCAGCCGGAGAGGCGCTACGCCACGGCGCGGAGGGCGCTGGCCGGGCTGGGAGCGGAGTCCACCCTCGCCTACCTGGAGGCCTCGGCGGGGCTGGTCCTGCGCGAGACCGGGTTGCTGCCGCATCTCAATCCAGGCGTGATGTCGGAGGACTGGATG
>DATMZP010000706.1:0-2702 GCA_035573595.1 Hyphomicrobiaceae bacterium | reverse complement strand
GCTGCTGGCCCTGCTGCCCCTGCCGGCGGCCATGGCGCTGCACGCGGTGACGCAGATGGCCTCCAACGGCTGGCGCGGCCTCCTGTGGGTGCGCTACGTGCGCTGGCGCGCCGCTGCCGCGTTCCTCGCCGGCTGTGCGGTGGCGTTCATTGTCTGGACGCAGTGGCGCTACGTTCCCTCCAAGCCCGTAGCCTTCATTCTGCTTGGGCTGTCGCCCTTTGTGGTGCGGCTGGTGCCGGCCGACATCAGGCCGGATCCGGAGCGGCTGGCCAACGGCCTCCTCTATGGCTCGGCCTCGATGACGTTGATGCTGTTCGCCGGCGTCTCCG
Source organism: Hyphomicrobiaceae bacterium (assembly GCA_035573595.1). Taxonomy (GTDB): domain Bacteria; phylum Pseudomonadota; class Alphaproteobacteria; order Rhizobiales; family Hyphomicrobiaceae; genus AWTP1-13. The sequence continues at coordinate 2,373 of DATMZP010000706.1, read as the reverse complement.
GGCCTTTGATCGACGCCTATTTCCTCGGCCGGACCTTCGACCGCCGCGAGATCGTCGCCACCAAGGCGGTCTGCCAGACGCTGAGCCACGCCGCCAAGCTCGCCTACTTCGGTGGCCTCGTCGACCAGGCCTCTGGCCTCGATCTGCCCATGGCGGCCGCCGCAATCGTCGCCTCGATGCTCGGCACCTCGCTGGCGCGCCCGGTGCTGGAGAGCCTGACCGAGACGCAGTACCGGGTGTGGGCCACCCGCATCATCACCGCCATCGCCGCCATCTACCTGGTGCAGGGCAGCTACCTGCTGCTGTGGGCCGGACCCTGATCGCCGGCGGCCAAACGGCTACGCCTCGGCGAATAGCTCGGCGACGTTCAGCTCGATTCCTAGCGGCGACAATGTCAGCGTGCCGTGGTGCACAAGCGACCTCAGAATGATTCCATCCGGCTGGCGGCTGCGGTGAACCACTGGCGTCCCTTCGGGATCGACGATCAGGTAGTGGTGCACGCTCGGCAGACTGAAATAGCCGGTCAGCTTGACCGTGTCGTCGGTATTGCGCGTCGAGGGCGAAGCGACCTCGACCACGATGACCGGATTGGGCACCTCCATCGCGTCGCCCGGCAGCTTGGGTCCGCAGTAGACCAGGGCATCGGGTATGTGCATGACATACCGAGAGATGCGCACACCGGCGCCGTCAGCCAGCATGTGACAGGCTGCCCCTGCCTTCCGAATCGCTTGCCGGAGGGCCACCTGCACTGCGAATTTTACCTCGACATGCCGTGCCCGCTCCGGAGCGATGCGATAGGCAACCCCGTTGTAGAGCTCCCAGCGGCCCTCCTGCCCCTCGGCCCAGACCAGGAACTCGTCGACCGTCATTCTTCTCTGCGCCAGCATGCTCATATCGCCTGTTTAGCACGTACACACCGTTTGGCCAACACCGGAGGATTGCGCCGGGGATGAGTGAGGTACCGGTACCGGTCTCCCGCCCGCCGGCTCTCCGCAGCCTCAGAGCACCTTCGTGACGCCGAGGAACCCCTGGCGCTTCGCGTTGGCGGCTGCGATGGCCTCGGGGGAGCCGACCACCACCACTTGGTCGGTCGCGGACAGCGCGTCCAGCGCGGCACCGAAATTGCGAAAGTCCTCCGCCTTGGTGGACAGGACCTCATCGCGGTAGCGCTGCAGGCTCTCCTCCGTCTCGCCGATCAGGTAGCGCAGCGTGGAGGTGAAGCCCTTGGCGTCGGGCAGCCGGTAGTGGTCGATCTGGCCGATGACGCCGATGATGCTCTTGGTTAGCTCCGCCTCATGGATCTCGGCTTGACGCAGGAAGGCCCCGGTCTGGTCGTACACGTCCAGCGTCTGGATCAGATTGGGGTCGCGATAGGACGAGAACGTGAAGAGGCCGGCGTGGCGGTCCACCGAGCAGGAGCCGCCGTAGGCTCCCCCCTGCACGCGCACCTTGTTCCACAGCCACGTCGTGTTGAGGTAGTGCTGGATCACCGCCGTGGCGCCGCCGGGCTCGGCGCCGGCGCTGCGCAGGCCTCCACCTTTGACCACGTAGTTGACCTGGGTCGGGATCGTGAGCGCCTCTGCGCGGACGCCTGTCCGTGCCGGCCAGGACGCCGCTGTGGCCCGCCCGTCCGGCAGCTGGCGCAGGAAGTCGGCGAGCTTGGGCTCGAAGCGCTGCCAGTTCTCCGCATCGGTGGTGACGTTGCAGATCATGGCGCCGCGCCGCACCAGCGTGTCCCGCACACGTTCCAGCGCCGCCTGCACGCCGGCCCAGTCGCTGCCCATCCGGTCGGCCAGGCCGCGCAGAAACATCAGGTAGGAGATGCCGCCCAACTGCTCGGAGGCCCACGCGGCCTCGTTCAGGCCCGCGCGCAGGCGGAGCGCGGCGAAGCGGTTGCCGGCGAACGGGATGGCCGATTCGACCTGCGACTTCTCCTCCAGCACCAGCTGCTGAATGCGCTCGCGGTTGTCGAGGCGTGCCCGCTTGAGCACATCGAGCAGGATCGACACGAGATCGTCGAGCCGGTCAGGCATCGCCTTGGTGCGGAGGAACAGCCGCGCCGCCGCGGTCGGAGAGACCGCCACGCTGGACGTCCAGGGCTGCGCAGCGATGCCGCCGGTGGACCGGCCGATGCGCTGCGACAGCTGCACGAAGTCGAGATCCGCCGCGCCCGTCTCAAGCAAGGCGCGGCCGAGCAGCTCCACGTAGGGGAGGAGATCGGCCGGTAGGGTGTGCAGGTCCATCCCCAGGTCGAGATAGACGATGCCATTGGTCGGCTGCTCGTGGAACAGCACGCGGGTGCCGGCGCACTCCGTCACCACGCGCGGCACCGGCTTGTTCCGGCGCGGCAGGTCGTCGAGCGTGAGGCTCGGG
>DATMZP010000705.1:0-2609 GCA_035573595.1 Hyphomicrobiaceae bacterium | reverse complement strand
AGCTATAACCCCCTGGGGTTGCAGTACCAGGAGGAGGAAGCCGATCGGGGCCAACACCAGGCTCAAAATACGGGCCATTCGGCGGGACGTCCTCCCCTATGCTTGGCCTTTGCCGATTGTTGTAGCCGATCTTTTGCGGCTGAGTACGCAAATATGGCGGTCCGCAGTAAGGTGGCCAAGTTAATCCTTCTTCATTTGTCAACGGGGAAGGATATGCCCGACGCCCAGTTATCCTTGGCGATCAAGCTTTTGAACGGCGGATCCGCCTCCCAGCCGCCTCGGGAAGATCTGGAGAGGACGTGCCCGCGGAGCTGGAGGGGGGCGGGGGGAGCAGGCGTCGCGCCGCCTACTTCGTCGGCAACGCCGCCGGGCTGTCGGACAGCTTGCGCAGGTAGACGAGCAGATCGGCCAGGTCGGTATTATCGGGAATGCCGGCAAACACCATCTTGTTGCCGGGCACCTCCTGAGCGGGATTGTGCAGGTACTTGGCGAGCCGCTCGAACGTCCACTCGCCGGCGTGTCCCTTCATGGCCTCCGAGTAGCGCGCCTCGAAGCCGGCGGCGGAGGCCGTCTTGCGGCCCACGATGCCCCACAGGTTGGGGCCGACCAGATTCTTGTCGCCCTTGTTGCCGGTGTGGCAGGCCATGCACTTCTTGAAGATGTCGGCGCCGGCATCGGCATTGGCCTTGGGCAGCAGCCCAAGCACGGAGGCCACGTCGAAGGCGGCCTCGGGCGCGGCGGTCTTGGCCTTCGCCTCGGTGACCGGCAGCGCCCAGCCGGGCTTCTCCGGCCCGTGATGCGGCATTGCCATATCAAGCAGCACCCTGCCGCCCGCTATCACCAGCATAGCCGACAGCACCGCGCCCGCGATCTTGTTGAATTCGAAGCCGTCCATGCGGGTGAGCGTCCCCGAGTGCGCTGGCGCGTTGAGTGGTCGCCAGTCGGCGGCCACTATAGAAATTCGCTCCGCGCTTGCAACCGCACCGAGGTCCGTTCTAGGTGCTGTCTCCCGAGACGAATCGTCGCCCGTTGCCGGGTCTCCTAAGCCCGCCCGAGCCCGCTCCAGCCCAGTCGCGAGTCCCGAATGCCGCGCACCCTCGTCGTCATCCCCGCCCGCATGGCCTCGACCCGGCTGCCCAACAAGCCGCTCGCCGACATCGGCGGCGAGCCGATGATCGTGGGCGTGTGGCGGCGGGCGATGGCCGCCGACGTGGGCCGCGTGGTGGTGGCCACCGACAGCGAGCACATCGTCGCCGCCATGCGCAAGGCCGGCGGGGAGGCGGTGATGACACGCACCGACCATGTCTCCGGCTCCGACCGGGTGTTCGAGGCGGTCAGCACGGTCGACCCCGGGGGCGATGCCGAGGTGGTCTTGAACCTGCAGGGCGACCTGCCGGGGATGGATGCGGTGCTTCTGCGTCAATGCCTCGCGCCGCTCGCCGAGGCCGGCCCCGACATCGCCACCATCGCCGCGGAGATTGCCAACGACGCCGACCGCACCAATCCGAACAGCGTGAAGGTGGTGGGCGCGCCGACAGGCGTGCCGCGGCGGCTGCGGGCGCTCTATTTCACCCGCGCCACTGCACCCTGGGGCGAGGGACCGCTCTATCACCACTTCGGGATGTACGCCTACCGGCGCGCGGCGCTGGTGCGGTTCGTTGCCCTGCCCCCTTCGCCCTTGGAGATCCGTGAGAAGCTGGAGCAGCTGCGCGCACTGGAGGACGGGATGCGGATCGACGTGACGCTCGTTGACACCATCCCGGTCGAGGTCAACACTCCCGAGGATCTCGCCCACGCCCGCCGCATCCTGGCAGGGGGTCAGCCCCCCGGCTAAAGGGGGTCAGACCCCTCGCCACCAACTTTGAAGTCTTGATGCAACGCCGCGCGAGGGGTCTGCCCCCGTCCGGTACGATCAACTCCAGCGCCGGAGGCGAGGGGTCTCCCCCTCCCCACAAACGATGGCCGACCGAAAGAGCAAGCCGCTCCCGCCGAAGCAGAAGCCTTCGACGCAGCGCGAGGCGCGCGCCGCGCAGCGGGTATCCTACCAGGGCGAGCCCGGCGCCAACTCGCATCTCGCCTGCCGCGAGGTGTTCCCGGGCCTGGAGGCCGCGGCCTGCGCCACCTTCGAGGACGCGCTCGCAGCCGTGAAGACGGGCGATGCCCGCCACGCCATGATCCCCATCGAGAACTCGGTGGCCGGGCGGGTGGCCGACATCCACCACCTCCTGCCGGGTGCCGGCCTGCACATCGTCGGCGAGCATTTCCTGCGCGTGCGGCACCAGCTGCTGGCCGTGCCCGGCGCCACGCTTGAGACCGTGAAGAAGGCGCTCTCGCATACCCAGGCGCTGGGCCAGTGCCGCAACACACTGCGCAGGCTTGGCCTCAAACCGGTGCCGGAGGCCGATACCGCCGGCTCCGCAAGGCTCGTCGCCGAGGCCCGCGACCCGACGATGGCGGCCATCGCCTCGTCGCTGGCCGCGGAGATCTACGGCCTCAGGATCCTGGCGCAAGACATCGAGGATGAGCAGCACAACACCACCCGCTTCGTAGTCCTGGCCAACGCGCCCAGCGACGCCAAGGCGGGCGATGGGCCGGTCGTCACCACCTTC
>DATMZP010000704.1:0-5579 GCA_035573595.1 Hyphomicrobiaceae bacterium | reverse complement strand
TGGTCCCGCTTGCGCGCTTCGCTTGCAAGCGGCGCCGGGATGACGAGTGAGGATAGCGGTCCGGTAACCGCGCGGTCCCCAAAGCGTGGTTCGCTTGCCAAGTGGACCGACAGCCTTCCCTTCCCAGCGGCGCAGACGTCGACGCGCGATATCGTGATCTGGCGAGCGTTGCAGGTCGACATAGCCTTCCCTTATCTGGCGTGTAGCAATCCATCTCAGTGGAGCCGCCGCATGTCCGACCTCTCCGCCTTCCCCATCACCCGCCGCTGGCCGGCGCAGCATCCGGACCGGTTGCAGCTCTACTCGCTGCCGACGCCGAACGGGGTGAAGGTGTCGATCATGCTGGAGGAGATCGGGCTGCCGTACGAGCCGCACACGATCGACTTCGGCAAGGACGATCAGAAGACGCCCGAGTTCCTTTCGCTGAACCCGAACGGCAAGATCCCCGCGATCATCGATCCCGACGGCCCTGGTGGCGCGCCGATCGGGCTGTTCGAATCCGGGCTCATCCTGCTCTACCTCGCCGACAAGACCGGCCAGCTGGTGCCCGCGGACGCAGCGCGGCGCTACGAGTCGCTGCAGTGGGTGTTCTTCCAGATGGCGTTCATCGGGCCGATGTTCGGGCAGGTCGGCTACTTCCACAAGTTCGCGGGACGCGAGATCGCCGACAAGCGCCCGCTGGAGCGCTACGTCAACGAGTCGAAGCGCCTGCTCGGCGTGCTCGATGGGCGCCTCACGGGCCGGCAGTGGATCATGGGCGACGATTACACCATCGCCGACATCGCCACGTTCGGCTGGGTGCGCAACCTGATCGGCTTCTACGGCGCGCGCGAGCTGGTGGCGTTCGACACACTGAAGGCCGTGCCGGCGTGGCTGGAGCGCGGCCTCGCCCGCCCCGCGGTGCAGCGGGGACTGGAGATTCCGAAGCGGCCGTGAACGGGGTCAGACCCCTCGCCTCCGCGCTGGAGATTCACACTCAGGTCTCGTGCGAGGGGTCTGACCCCTCCTCTGCCTTCGCCTCGTCCCAGAGCCGATCCATCTCGGCCAGGTCGGATTGCGCCGGCGTGCGACCGTCGGCGGCGAGCTTGCGCTCGATGGCGTGGAAGCGGCGGGCGAACTTGGCATTGGCGGAGCGCAGCGCCGTCTCCGGGTCGAGCTGCAGGTGGCGCGCGACGTTGGCGATCACGAACAGCAGGTCGCCGAACTCCTCCTCGATCCTGGTGTGATCCGAAGGCGGGGACGTGGTGTCAGACCCGGAGGGTCCGACACCGCTGACTTGGCGATCTCCTCCTCGAGCTCGGCCAGCTCCTCCTTGAGCTTGTCGAGGACCGGAGCGAGCGAGGGCCAGTCGAAGCCGACGCGGGCGGCTTTGCTCTGCAACTTGACGGCGCGCGTGAGGGCGGGAAGGGCGAGGGGGACGCCGTCCAGTACACTGCGCGCGGATTCCCCTCCCCCTTGTGGGGAGGGGTTAGGGGTGGGGGGAACCACGATCCTCGGGGCCTGTGATTCCCCCCCACCCTGTCCCTCCCCCACAAGGGGGGAGGGGACCCCTACCGCGGGCGGCTTGCTTGTTGCCGGTGCCTTCTCCGCCCGCTCCTCCGCCTTGATACGCTCCCAGAAGCCGGGGGCGGCACCGGCGGCGCGCTGCTCGGGGGTGCCGAAGACGTGGGGGTGGCGGCGCACCATCTTGGCGGTGATGGCGTCAACCACGTCGGGGAAGGCGAAGGCGGCCTGCTCCTCGGCCATGCGGGAATGGTAGACCACCTGCAGCAGGAGGTCGCCCAGCTCCTCCTTGAGGTGGCCGAGGTCGCCGCGCTCGATGGCATCGGCGACCTCGTAGGCCTCCTCGATGGTGTAGGGCGCGATGGTGGCGAAGCTCTGCTCCAGGTCCCAGGGGCAGCCCGTGCCGGGCGTGCGCAGCGCCGCCATGACGGCGAGAAGATCGTCGATGGACTTGCGGGCGTTGGCGTTCATGCGGCCTCTCAAGACCCGTGCGGAGTTAAGCCGCGTCTGATACCACGGAAGCCGATTGCCCGAACCGGCCCCATGCGGCCCCCAGTGGCCCCAACGTGGCCCCAAGCGCCCCCCATGCTGCGCGTCACCGACACGATCTCGATCGATCCAGCCGAGCTGGAGGAGGCGTTCGTGCGCGCCTCCGGCCCCGGCGGGCAGAACGTGAACAAGGTCTCGACCGCGGTGCAGCTGCGCTTCGATGTGGCCGCCAGCCGGTCGCTGCCGGGCGACGTGCGCGAGCGCCTGTGCCGGCTGGCCGGGCGCCGGCTGACGGCCGAGGGCGTGATCGTCATCACGGCGGCCCGCTTCCGCACCCAGGCCCGCAACCGCGAGGACGCGCGCGAGCGGCTCGTCGAGCTGATCCGCCAGGCCGCCGCTCCGCCGCCCAAGCCGCGGCGGCCGACCAAGCCGACCTATGGCTCCACGGTGCGGCTGCGGGAGAGCAAGCGGCGACGGTCGGCGGTCAAGGCGATGCGGCGGGGGGCGCGGGAGGAGGAGTGAGCGCGGGGGCTGGCCCGCAGGTCTGACCCCGTGGAACCGCGGCATCGACCGTGAGAGAGCGCGCGATATGGGGTCAGACCCGCAGGGTCTGACCCCAGCGCAGGGGACGGGATGCCGTGGGGGATAGTGCAAATGGGTTCATGATGTAACCGGATTAATGATGACTGCCGTGCCTCGATGTGATCTCATGCGCGCGCCTCGGAGATGAGACCGGCGGCGACCTGGGGCCGCCACTCAAGCCAGGAGCCGGGGGCCGCAGTCCGATACCTTGCCCGGCATGGCGGACAGACCATCCGAGCGCCGGTGCCTCGGAATTCCGACCTCGGACTTGGCGGGGAAGGAGCCGGGGACTCCCTCGACGCACGCTCGAGGACAAGGGGGTGCGGACAGCGGCGAAGTCGTTCTCCGATACCCCGCACGGCATGGTGGCCAGGCCGGCCAAGCGTCGGGCGGCCGTCGGAGGCGACCGGGCAGGGCGTTCTTCGCGCCCAACGCCGGATGACAGGTCATGGCCCTCGGGCGTGAGCCCGGACGCCCTGCCCCTCCTCCACTGACCGATCTACGCACCGCGGTCCAAATCGTTCGCATAATCAATATTATGGAAAACAATGAGAAATTAACGAGAAGTAATCGGCGTTTGGTGCGATCGGTAGCACGATTGGCGTTGGAGCTATGGTGTCTGACCTGGAGGGTCAGACACCGTCACACCGTCACCCCTTCTCGTGGTGGTCAGCCACCCAGCGGTCGAGCAGGCGGACGCCCCAGCCGGCGGCCCAGCTCTGGTTCAGCTCGTTGCGGGGGGAGTCCATGGCCGTGCCGGCGATGTCGAGGTGCGCCCAGGCGGTCTTGTCCTTGATGAAGCGCTGGATGAACTGGGCCGCCGTGATGGCCCCGGCGCTGCGCCCGCCGCCGATGTTCTTCACGTCGGCGTTCTTGGAGTCGATCTGCTTGTCGTAGGCCTTGTCGAGGGGCATGCGCCAGACCTTCTCGCCCGTGGCGCGGCCGGCGCGCTCCAGTTCCTCGGCCAGCTTGTCGTCGTTGGAGAACAGGCCGGCGTACTCCTTGCCGAGCGCCACGATGATGGCGCCGGTCAGGGTCGCCAGATCGATGACGATCTTCGGCTGGAACTCGTTCTGGCCGTACCAGAGCACGTCGGCCAGGACGAGCCGGCCCTCGGCGTCGGTGTTGAGCACCTCGATGGTCTGGCCCGACATGCTCTCGACGATGTCGCCGGGGCGCTGGGCGGTGGCGGAGGGCATGTTCTCCACGAGGCCCACCAGGCCCACGGCGTTCACCGCGGCGTTGCGCCGGGCGAGGGCGAGCATCAGGCCGGCGACGCAGGCAGCCCCGCCCATGTCGCCCTTCATGTCCTCCATGCCGCCGCCCGGCTTGAGCGAGATGCCGCCGGTGTCGAAGCACACGCCCTTGCCGACGAAGCACACGGGCTTGGAGGAGCCCTTGGCCCGCTTGCCGGACCTGCCGGCACCGTGCCACTGCAGCGCCACCACGCGAGGCGGCCGGGCGCTGCCCTGGCTGACGCCGAGCAGCGCGTTCATCTTGAGGGCCTTGATCCGGTCCTCGTCCAGCACCTCAACGGTGAGGCCCGCCGATTCCAGCTCGCGCAGGCGGTCGGCGAACTCAACCGGGCCCAGGACGTTGGCGGGCTCGTTGACGAGGTCGCGCGCCAGGAACACGCCGTCGGCCACGGCCTTGCGGCTGGCGAAGGCCTTCTGGGCAGCATCGGGGTTGGCGCAATGGACGACGAGGCGCTGCAGGCCGTTGCGGGCCTCGCGATTGGCTTCCTCGCCATTGCCGCCGTTGCCGTTCCGCCTGGTCCGGTACTTATCGAACGAATAGCTGCGCAGCAGGGCGCCCAGCGCCAGGTCGGCGGCCACGGTCTCGGGGCTGACGCCGCCGGTGTCGGCGAGGTCGGCGATCAGGCTGGCGCTCTCGGTCTTGCGGGCGGCGATCTGGGCGTAGGCGTAGCCGCCGAGGCGGAGGCGCTCGTACTCGGAGGCGCTGCGGCCGGCCCCGGCCAGGACCAGACGCTGGCTGTCGATGCCCACCGGGGCCAGGATCTCGATGGCGGTCCGCGGCTTGCCGGTGAAGGCGGCGGCGCGGGCGGCCTTGGCCAGTCCGCCCTTGGTCCGCTCGTCGAGCGCGCGGGCGGCCGGCGCCAGCGCCATCTCCTCCCCCGCCAGGGCGACAACGGTCGGCGAGGGGGCGGCCGTCAGCGGCACGAATTGGATTTGCAGAGGCGCGCTCATGGTCGGGGATCCCGGACTCTTTAGCCCTCGCTCCGGCAGGCTGCCCATCGAGACCGCTGAGCCCGGCAGGTCCGCCGCATGCGCCGCGGCAGCGCCGCAAGCCGGAAAGCGGCGGGGAGGTCGGAGGAGGCGTGTTTCTGGAGCCCGACAAAATACTCGCTCGGGCCGCCGACGCAAGCCACGCGCCCGCCCAACCGTGCGAAGACACTGCGAAAGTCGGTGGATCAGCGCGCGGCGGGCATAGGCAAAGGGCCACCGTTCCGCCACCATTGTGCGGTGACACATCGATGTTCCGGATCGGCGCCGAATCCCGCAAGCTCAGGCTGGGTGTTCAGGAGCGGCCGTCCGGGCGCCGGGGAGGTCGCGGGGGATCGCGAGCAGGCATGAGCGTTTTCGGCCGCACCTTCAGCCGTTACGTGTTCCGGCAGGTCGCCGTCGCGACGGTCGGCATCCTGCTGTCGCTCACGGCCGTGGTCTGGATCGGCGTGGCGCTGCGCCAGCTCGATCTGATGACCAGTCAGGGCCAGGACGCGCTGCGGTTCCTGACCATGACGACGCTGGCGCTGCCGGGCCTCCTGGTCGTGATCGCGCCCATCGCGCTGCTGATCGGCAGCATCCACGTCCTCAACCGGCTCGCCAGCGACAGCGAGCTGATCGTGATGACGGCCGGCGGGGCGCCCGTCTGGTCGCTGCTCAAGCCGCTGGCGCTCATGGCGCTGGTGGTGGCGCTGGCCGTCTCCGGGGTCAATCACTGGGTGGGACCCTGGAGCCAGCGGCTGTTGCGGGAATATACCCTGC
>DATMZP010000703.1:0-2989 GCA_035573595.1 Hyphomicrobiaceae bacterium | reverse complement strand
TTACAGGTGGAACCAGGACGACGGGCGCAACCCGCACGTCGACAGCTACTGGGTGGAGCGCGCCACCTGTGGGCCGATGGTCCTGGATGCCTTGATCAAGATCAAGAACGAGATCGACCCCACGCTCACCTTCCGGCGCTCCTGCCGCGAGGGCATCTGCGGGTCATGCTCCATGAATATCGACGGCACCAACACGCTGGCCTGCCTCAAGGCCATCGATGACGTGAAGGGGCCGGTGCGCCTCTATCCCTTGCCGCACCTGCCGGTCGTCAAGGACCTGGTGCCGGACATGACCAACTTCTACGCCCAACTGCAGTCGATCCAGCCGTGGCTGCAGACGACGTCCGCTACCCCGCCAAAGGAGCGCAAGCAGGACATCGGCGAGCGCGCCAAGCTCGACGGTCTCTACGAGTGCATCCTGTGCGCCTGCTGCTCCACCGCGTGCCCGAGCTACTGGTGGAACAGCGACCGCTATCTCGGTCCCGCCATCCTGCTCCAGTCCTACCGCTGGCTCAGCGACAGCCGCGACGAGGCCAAAGGTGAGCGGCTCGACAATCTGGAGGATCCGTTCCGCCTCTACCGCTGCCACACAATCCTGAACTGCACCAAGGCCTGCCCCAAGGGGCTCAACCCGGCCAAATCCATCGCCGAGATCAAGAAGATGATGGTGGAACGCTCGGTCTGAAACTCCCCCAAAAAACCGGAAGCCGGAGTACGCCTCTACGGTCTCCGGCTTCGAATCCATCAGTTGTGCCGCGACGCACCGCGGTCTGTCGCTCTGCCCTGGTGCCCTGCCGGGGCCGGCGCCAGATCGCGAGGGTCGCGTCCTGTCAGGCGCGCTTGCCGGCGCGCTTCTTGGCCGCCGGCTTCTTCGCGGGGGCCTTCTTCTTGGCAACGGTCTTCGTCTTGGTTGCGGCTTTAGCCATGTCGTTTCCCTTTCTCTCTTTTCGTCCGAATCAACTTCGAACTCCCACATAATGCGGAAGCGGTTCTATTTTGTTGATAGAAAACAGCAAATTCGGCGCGGAAAAACCGTCCTTTGACGGTTTGTGTTGCTATAAGTCCACAAACTTCCCGCGTTGAACTGCCCGATAGGGCTTTTGTTCTATCTGATTTGCCTTTCCGCTCCGCATTGCGTGCCAAATTGCAGGAGCCGAGTTAATCGGCGCTTAAGGCGTCGCCAGCGGTAGCTTGCGCCAGCGCGAAGCGCGTAACGCAACGGTCTCGCCCCATCATCTTGGGTGAGGGCCTTCGGGCCTGGCACGACCTACTGTGTGCCGCTGGCAATCTCGTCGAGACGCGACCTCAGCGCCTCGCCGCCGGCGATCTGCGGCAGGGAGCGCACAAGCCGCTCGCGCGCCTCCCAGCGGCCGATCGTCCGCCTGGCCAGCCAGAAGGCACGCTCGAACGAGCGCTCCTGGCGCAGCGCGCGGTTGAAGAAGGCGTCGCCGAAGTAGGTCCACTCGCGCCTGTCCTCGCATCCGAACGAGGTGCGGTCGGCATGGGCGGCGGCGATCACCAGGGTGGTCGGGTCCGCCAGCCTAGGAATGAAGCTGCCCGCGTGGCAGGCCGAAACAACCACCACCCGGTTCTTGATCCGCGCGCGGTCGAGCATGGACCCGAGAGCGGCAGGCGACAGCGCGTCGAAGGCGAAGCCCGGCATATCCACTGCAAACAGGTTCTTGCGACCGTGCGAGGTCAAGAAGAGAAACAGCGTATCGGTGTCCGGGTTCATCACTCCGCCGATGTGCTGCAGCACCCGCTCCAGATTGGCCGGGCTCGCCAGCGCGATGTCATCGACCGTGCTCGGGTGGTTGACGAGCGTCAGCGACCGGCCCCTGGTGCCGAAGCGCTCGTCGAACAGCGCCCGCACCGCCAGCGCCTCGCGCTTGAACACAGCCTCCCACCCGTACCCGGCAAAGCCCACGAAGAAGAGCCGCGGCGACCGATCGGCGCGAGCGCCTTCCAACTCCGCGAGCGCCCGCTGCAACAGCAGCGGCTGTTTGCGTGAGACGGCTTCCACATCGAGCTTCGGTTCCCCCGCCGGCTGCGCCAGGTCCTGCTCTTGCTTGGGCTCCCGGGCTTCCCGGGGGGCCTCCTGGGGGGCCTTTTGGGCAGCTTCCTGGGCCGGCGCCGGACTTGCGGGCACCAAGCCGGCGGCCACGAGCCAGACAAGTGCCGATGCGAGTAGCACCGCAACTGGGCGCCGTGTCATGAGAGCTCCTCTATCCCTCGACTCCGGGCCGGCGGTGCCGGGCCTGCCCGGTCACCACGCCAGCTCCAGAATCTGCTTCACGTCCGCCTCGCTGGCAACGGGTCGCGGATTGACCTTGACCGGGTGGTAGCCCAGCGCCCGGCGCGCCACCTCGTCCAGGTCCTCGCGCTTGAGGCCCACCGCGCGCAGTGTCACGGGCTGATCGAGGTCGGCGATCAGCGCCTTGACGAGCTCAGACGCCGCCCGGGCCGGCGCGCCCATGGCCTCCGACAGGGCCGCCTGGCGCCCGGCGTTGGCCTCGACCTCGGCGTTCCACTGCAGCACCGCGGGCAGCATCACGCAGGAGGTATGGCCGTGGGCGACGCCGAAGGTGGAGCCCAGCACATAGCCGATGCCGTGGCTGGCGCCCGTCGGCACACCCGCGGCCGACGGCGCGATGGCCTGCCACATGCCGATCTGCGCCTCCAGGCGGGGCGCCAGGTCGCGAGGATTGTGCTTGATGGCCGGCAGCGCCCGGTGCAGCAACTTTAACCCCAGCAGCGACAGCGCCTCGGTGACAAGGCTCGCACGCGGGCTGCAGTAGGTCTCCACCGCATGGTCGACCGCCCGGATGCCGGTGGAGAACAACAGCCAGTCCGGCGTATCGAGCGTCGCGGCCGGATCGAGAATCACGCAGCGCGGCGCGAACAGGCGGTGACGGAACGACTGCTTGGTGTTGGTTGGCACATGAGTGATGCCGGCGCTGTCGGTGAACTCCGACGCCGACAGCGTGGT
>DATMZP010000702.1:0-3144 GCA_035573595.1 Hyphomicrobiaceae bacterium | reverse complement strand
AGCGGCCCCTATGCCGGCAAGCCGACCTACGATCCCATCATCCAGGCGCTTTCGGGCCTCACGAGCGTGCAGGGAGGCTCGGATGCGGCGCGGCCGCGCCTCATCCGCACCGTGCTGCCCGACAAGCTGACCGCGGTCACGGCCGCCCAGGCCATCACCTCCGCCCTGGTGGGGCGGCTCAAGTCCGGGAAAGGCCAGCACGTCCGGCTGTCCATGCTGGACGCCGTGCTCGCCTTCCTGTGGGCCTCCGACATGAGCGCGCAGACTTTCGTTGGCCAAAAGGTCGACGGGCGCACGACGGCCAGCTTCATCGACCTGATCTACGAGACGCAGAACGGCTTCATGACCGTTGCCGTCATGACTAACAAGGAGTGGGCGGCGCTGGCCCGCGCACTCAATCGGCCCGAATGGCTCGAGGACGAGCGCTTCAGGACGCCAGCGTTGCGCGATCAGAACATCGACCAGCGCCTGGCGATGATCCAGGACGTCCTGAAGTCGGGTACCACCGAGGAGTGGCTTGCGCGGCTGGAGGCCGAGGGCGTGCCGTGCGCGCCGGTGCTGACCCGCGACCAGGTGATCGCCCATCCGCAGGTGCTGGCGAGCGGCATCCTCATGGAGAGCGACCATGAGGCGGTGGGCCGCATTCGCCAGACGCGGGCGGCGGCGCGTTTCTCCGAGACTCCCACGAGCCTGCGCTTCGCCGCCCCGCGGCTCGGTGAGCACAATGCCGAGATACTGGCCGAACTGGGCTTCGAGCGCCGGGACATCGAGGCACTGCAGAGCCGGGGCGTCATCGGATCACTCCGACCGTCGCCGGCCGGCGCCTGACCAGGCTATACAAAAGCGGACTATCTCGCGAACGTAGCCGGCGATGCTCCCTGCGTTGCCGCTCATGTCCGCAGTGCGAGGCACAGTGACGGCGCTGACCCGCCCGAGCGGGGATGTGGCAGCTTTGCCTTTCTGGACAGACCACGATTGCGCCAATAGGCGCACAGATGCGCCCCACAGAGATTGCGGGCTGAAGGCGTCTACTCCTGAGCCGCCTCTAAGCCGCTGCGCGATTGCTGCCTACGCACCTATGTGCAGGCTCTTGGCGTCAAGCGGTGGCAGCCGCGCCGGGTCGAAGGGCAAGAGGTCGACGCTGCGGGCGGTGCCATCGAGGATGAGCTCGGCCATCGCCTCGCCGGTCGCCGGCGCGTTGAGGATGCCCCAGACGCTGTGGCCGGTGGCGACGTAGGCGTTGTCGAGACCGGCTACGCGGCCGAGGAGCGGCAGGCCATCCTGCGTCACCGGACGGTAGCAGGCCTGGGCGGCGAGCACCTTCGCCTTGGCGAGGACCGGCGACAGGCGGCGGCAGATGCCCTCAAGGCGCTCGATGGCACCCGGATCCGGGGCAACATTGGCGGGATCGACCGGCAGTGGTGTGTCGCTGGAGATGGCGCACACGTAGGTGGTGCCGTCGTCCCGGGGGAACACTTCCGGCGTGGACAGGGCACCGGTCGGCTCCCGGTACTCAGCGAACAGGGCCTCAGCCGGCACGCTCGTCCCGGTGTCGAACACCAGGCTGTGGCCCTTGAGGCCGTAGACGGCGGGAAGCGGCAGCCAATGGCCGGCGAGGATCGACCACGGGCCCATGGCGATGACGACAGCGTCGCCTTCGATCGTCGCGCCATCCACGGTGACGCCGGTGACCCTGCGGCCCTGGCGGGCGAGCCCGGTGACGCGCCCCGGGCGGAGCGCTGCCCCCTTGGCGTCCGCCGCACGCATCATGGCCGCGGTGAAACGGCCGGGGTGGACCTGCGCGGTGGTCTCGGTTGAGCCGAGACGTTGCGTGACGGCAAAGTCGTCCGCGAGCCAAGCGAGGGCCCTGCCGCGCCGCGTCCTCGCCCCGGCATGGCCGCCGTAGGTAACGAGGTGGCGATAGCCCCAGTCGTCTGCAATCTCCTCCGCCAGACTCGCATGCAGGGCGAAGCTTCGCCGTGCGAGCGGCGCAAGCGCCATGCCGTCGCACCAGTCCAAGGCGAGAAAGCCGCCCGACTTGCCGGACGCCGCGTTGGCAACGCCAGTCCGCTCGATGACGATGGGTTCGGCCCCGCGCATGGCGAGGAACCAGGCGATAGAGGTGCCGATGACGCCGCCGCCGCAGATCAGGACACGCATGGCCCTTCTCGTCCGAAACTTCGCTTAGCCCTCGGCCGCCAGCGTTCGGATCCGCTCGACGATATGGTCAACGAGCGGACGCAGGGGTGGCGCGAGCTTGCGGAGCTGCTCATTTTACGCCCCTCCTTGGCTCTTGACCCGTCACGCCGACGAGCGCTCAAGCAGCTCGATCGACACACCCTCAGGCCCGCGCAGGAAGGCGATGCGTATGCCGGGGCGGATGTTGTTCGGCTCCATCGTGAACTCGGCGCCCTTGGCCTTGAGATCGGCCACCACCGCATCGATGCCGGTCACCGACAGCCCGAAGTGATCGAGACCCTGATAAGGCGACGTCGGCGGCGGATTGGTCTTGTCGCCGGGCACGATAGGCAGAATGAACACGTTGGCGCCGCCGACCTTGAGGTCGATGCGCGGCTTGCCCTGCTGCATCGTGCGAATGACTTCGGCGCCAAACATACGCTCGTAGAAGGCGGCTGTGGCCTCCGGATTCGGGCTGCGCAGATGGATGTGGTCCCACGTGAACCCTGCCATGTGTTTCTTCCTTGCAGACTGCCACTCAGGTGGTGACCGGCGAGTGTAGCATCGCAATCGTATGAGCGAGACTCGGGGTGAGCGACGGACCGAGCCGCACTGCTGCGTTGTTGGATTCGATGGCGTGGCGCTGGATTTCTCCCGCTTGACCAATCGAGGGACTTCTGGCATTGACCCGCGCTCTCCTTCCGACCGTCGACGGCTTTTTCGGCGGGAACACTGAGGACCCGATGCGCAGAGCATCACATATCGCCACCGCGCTCAGCGCCGCCACCGGACGGTCCGATCGACCGAACGGTTGGCAGCTCGTGGGCGCGCGTGGCTATTGGAGCGCCTCCAGTTCGTTCGATCGGCCAGAGCAAAGCTCGAGACTGAAACCGGAATAACCGGCGCAGGGTCCCCCTCCGCCGCTAAGGCAGGAGGGCAGATGGCCCGCAGAACTAACCGAAGTAC
>DATMZP010000701.1:0-3498 GCA_035573595.1 Hyphomicrobiaceae bacterium | reverse complement strand
CTGTGCCGGAGTGCACGCCACCGTACCGCCCCCGGCGAGGTCGGCCTCGACGAACAGGCGCTGGGCGTGGAAGTCGTAGCGGCTCATGGCGCGGGAGATTACAGCGCGCCCGCAGGTCGGGTCGAGCGGTAGCGGGGACTCAACACGCGCAGGCCCGAAGGCGTTGGGTCTGCGCTTCGCTTGGTAGTGCCCAACCTACGCAAGGCCCAGCATCAGCTCGATATTCTGTACTGCCGCGCCGGAGGCGCCCTTGCCGAGGTTGTCGAGGCGCGCCACGAGGACAGCCTGACGGTACCGCTCGCTGGCGTAGACGCGCAGCTCCAGCAAGTCTGTGCCGTTGAGCGCGAGGGCGTCGAGGCGTCCGCCCCCCTCGGTGCCGGCAGGCACCACCTCGATACGGGTGGCGCCGACGTAGTGGCGGGCGAGGGCCGCCTCCAGGTCGCGTGCGGTGGGCCTGGCCGGCAGCGCGTCGAGGTGCAGCGGCACGCTGACGAGCATGCCTTGCCGGAAGTTGCCGACCGACGGCACGAAGATCGGGCGCACCGTGAGCCGGCTGTACTTCTGCAGCTCCGGCACGTGCTTATGCTGGAGACCGAGGCCGTAGAGCTCGAACAGCGGCGCGCGGCCCGCCTCGTAGGCCTCGATCATGCTGCGTCCGCCGCCGCTGTAGCCGCTCACCGCGTTGACGGCGACGGGATGGTCGACGGGGATCAGCCCGGCATCGACCAGCGGGCGGATGAGCGCAATCGCCCCCGTGGGATAGCAGCCGGGATTCGACACCCGCCGGGCCGCCTTGACGGCCTCCGCCTGGCCGGCGTCCAGCTCGGGGAAGCCATAGACCCAGCCGTCGGCGACGCGGTGGGCGGTGCTGGCGTCGATCACCTTCGGTCCGCGGTCGCCCAGGGTCTCCAGCCATGCCGCGGCCTCGATGGCCGCCGCATCGGGCAGGCACAGGACGACAAGGTCCGCCTCGCGCATCAGGGCCAGCCGTGCGGCCTCGTCCTTGCGCTTCTCAGCGACGACGCTGCGGACCTCGATGCCGGCCACGCCGTCCAGCCGGCGGCGTATTTCAAGGCCGGTGGTTCCGGCCTCACCGTCGATATAGACGATCGGTTTCGCGGCCGGTGCCGCGGCGGGCTTCTGCTTCGCGGGCATGGTCTTGGGCTCTGTCAGAGATGATCGATCGGGCAACAAAAAAGGCCGCTTCGGGGGAGGCGGCCTCGCGAGAGAAACTTTGAGAGCGAACGCTCTTCATCGCCACCGCGGGTCGCACGCGCGGGGGCGTCGGAGCGTTGTGTTTGCCTGCGTGATCATGGCTCGCTTTATGGGAGCGGTGTGGCTTTCTGTCAACGGCCGTTGAAGCGCCGAAACGTCGCTACAGCCCGAGCAGGTTCCGCAGCAGCGTCAGCATGTCGGGAGCGCACCAGGGGCCGCCCCAGGCGGCGCAGGCCACCTCGCGCGAGCCTGTGAAGATCATATCGAGCGCCACGTAGAGAATGACGAGCCAGCCGACCCAGGCGATCCACGCGTAGCGGACCAGCAGGTCGGCGATGGCGTTGGCGGCGATCGCCATCAGCACGATGGCAATGCCGAGGCCGATGGCGAGGATGACAGGCTCCCCCTTCGCGGCGCCGGCAACGGCCAGCACGTTGTCGAGTGACATCGAAACGTCGGCGATGACGATCTGGCTCACCGCGGCGCGGAAGCTCATGGCCTGCTGTGCCGCCTCGCCGGCCGGGCGCGCGACACCGTGTGCGGCCCCGCGCTTGGCGCCCGCATGCGTCAGCTCCCGGTACATCTTCCAGCACACCCAAAGCAGCAGGAGCCCGCCGGCCAGCGTGAGCCCGACGATTGCCAGGAGGGTGGTCGCAACGGTGGCAAAGACAACGCGCAGCGCGACGGCGCCGACGATGCCCCAGAAGATCACCCGCCGCCGCAGCTCCGGCGCCACGCGCGACGCGGCAAGGCCGACGATGACGGCGTTGTCCCCCGCCAGCACCAGGTCGATCATGATGATCTGGAGGAGTGCGGGAAGGCTCGATTGCAGCCACTCGATCATCCGAATGCCTCCCCAATGCCTCCAACGTGTCGGACCGGTCGCCGCCAGGGTAGAATCTATCCCGACGTCTGCGCGAGGCGGCCCCCTTTTCCGCATATGAACAGCGAATGCGAAGATCCAATGAACTGGTGGGATGAAAAGGCAACGCGCCCGGCAGCTGTTGCCGCCGGGCGCGCCAAGACAGAGCCGATCGTGCCGGTCAGCGCTTCGAGAACTGGAAGCTGCGGCGGGCCTTCACGCGGCCGTACTTCTTGCGCTCGACCACGCGGCTGTCGCGCGTCAGGAACCCGCCCTTCTTGAGGGCCGGACGCAGCTCCGGCTCGAAGTAGGTGAGCGCCTTGGAAATGCCGTGGCGCACCGCGCCGGCCTGACCGGAGAGACCGCCGCCCGTCACCGTGGCCATGATGTCGAACTGGTCCAGGCGGTTGGCGGCCTGCAGGGGCTGCCGTAGCAGCATCTGCAGGACGGGGCGGGCGAAGTACTGGTCGAAGGCCTTGGCGTTGATGATGATCTTGCCGACCCCCGGCTTGATCCAGACGCGCGCCACCGCGTTCTTGCGCTTGCCGGTGGCGTAGGCGCGGCCCTGCGCGTCGAGCTTTCTCGCAGGCAGCGCAGCTGTCTCGGCGCCCTGCAGGCTGGCAAGGTCTTCCAGTGTCTTGGCGTCTGCCATGGCGGTCACGCCCTCACATTCTTGCGGTTGAGCGATTTCACATCGAGCAGCTCGGGCTGCTGCGCCTCGTGCGGATGGGCGGCACCCTTGTAGATCTTCAGGTTGCGCATGAGCTTGCGCTGCAGGGGGCCGCGCTTGAGCATGCGGCCCACAGCCAGTTGCAGGACGCGCTCGGGGAATTTGCTGTCGAACAGCCGGCGCGGGGTGCGCTCCTTGATCCCCCCGGGATAGCCCGTGTGGTGGTAATAGATCTTGTCGTCGGTCTTGGAGCCGGTGAAGACGACCTTCTCGGCGTTGATCACGATCACGTTATCGCCGGTATCGACGTGCGGCGTATACGTGGCCCTGTGCTTGCCCTTGAGGCGCATGGCGATCAGCGAGGCCAGGCGGCCGACGACCAGTCCCTGACCATCGATCAGCACCCACTTCTTCTCCACCTCACCGGGCTTGGCAAAATACGTCTTCATTGAGGTGTCCCTCGGCGCTCGCTCACGACCAGCGGCTTCTATGCTGACAGCGAGTCCGTGTCAATTCCATTCGATATAATTTTATTACGTGATATCAATTGCTTATATGATAGGTATTATTCTACCCCACAACGGGCAGCGCGTAGGTCGCTATGGCATGTGCAACCATTTCGGGCGCGCCCTCCGAGTAGAGCTCGATCTCGCCCACAGCGAGGCGCCGGCCCAAGCGGATCAGCCTCACCTCAGCCGTCATGTCGGCCGGCTCGGGCTTGGCCAGGAAATTGATGTTCAGGTTCGACGTC
>DATMZP010000700.1:0-2397 GCA_035573595.1 Hyphomicrobiaceae bacterium | reverse complement strand
AGGCGGAGGCCCACCTCGCGCACGTCGATGGCGTGGCGCTGGGGCGGGCGGCCTATCAGAACCCGTATCTCCTCGCCGAGGTGGACCGGCGCCTCCTCGGCGCCGCGACCACGCCGCCGTCGCGCCGCGAGGCGATCGAGGCGCTGCTCCCCTATGCCGAGAGGCACGTCCGGGCGGGAGGCCGGCTCAACAACATCGTCCGCCACATCCTGGGGCTCTACCACGGCCAGCCCCGCGCCCGCGCCTTCCGCCGGCACCTGTCCGAGCGCGCGCCGCGCGAGGGTGCCGGCGCCGACGTGCTGCGGGAGGCGCTGCGGCTGATGGAAGGTCCGGGAAGCGTCTCCATGCTGGCCGCCGAATAGCGCGATCGGCGGGGGCGTCGCGCGCCGTCCCGGACGCCGCTGCTGCGCCGCCGATTCAACTCCAGCCGATATGCGCTATCTGACTACAGAGCGTTGCCGCCGCGAAACACACGATATCGCCGACCGCTGCAAGCGAACGACAGCGCGCATTGCGAATTGATGCAGTCTGCGACTCCGACTACCCGCCCTCGTGTCGTGACGTGCATTTCCGTATGGAGCCGATGCTTCACGCGGCTGGGAGGCGGTCGTGCCGAGAGCCCATCGAGAACTCGCTGCCCTGCTCGCCGCCCTGTCGGGGCTGCTGAGCGCGGCCGGTAATGCCGCCGGCGCCGACCTGGGGCCCGGCCCGGCGGTGCAAGAGAGAGAGGTGCAGCCGGCGCCGCGGCCTTGGACCTTCAGTCTCACGCCGTACGCCTGGCTCTCAGGCCTCAACGGCCACACCACCGTGAAGGGCCGCACGACGGATATCGACGCCGGCCCCATCGAGGTCCTGGAGCACCTGACCGGCGTGCCCGGGATGGGCTACGGCGAGGCCCGTCTCGGCCGTCTCGCGCTCTACGGCGATATCGTCTATGCCCCCCTCGGCGTCGGCGCGAGCACCACAAGGACATTCGGCGGCGCCACGCTCGACGCCAGCCTGGGTGTCGACGTGCAGCAGACGATCGCCGAGGCCGGCGCCATCTACGAGGTCGCCGGCTGGCGGTCGGGAAGCCCCTTCGGCTACGGCGGCGGCTTCACCGCCGTCGATGTGCTGGCCGGCGCCCGCTATTGGCGCCAGGACGTGGAGGTGCGCCTGGCGTTGTCTGCAGCGCTCGATACCGGCGGACTGATCCTGTCCGGCAGCCGGGCCATCGCCCGTGCCGGCGACGTCGAGTGGGTCGATCCCCTGGTCGGATTGCGGCTCCGACACCAGCTGGCACCCGGCCACGAGCTCGTGCTGCGCGGCGATGTTGGCGGCTTCGACGCCGGCAGCACCTTCTCGTGGAACGTGCTCGGCGCCTACAGCTGGCAATTCGCCACGCACGCCGGCGTGACCTATTCGGGCGTTATCGGCTACCGGGCACTTGCTGTGGACTTCGAGAAGGGCTCCGGCCGCACTCGCTACGAGTACGACGCCGTGCAGCACGGGCCGCTGATCGGCCTGACGGCGAGCTTCTGACCCTCTCCGGCAGAGCTTCCCTCAGGCGACGAGCGCTCGGCAGTCGGGCGTCGGCAGTCGGGCTTCGACCAATCGCAGGAAGAAGCAAGCGGGGGAGCAGATGTCCGCTCTCCGCCCGCCCGGTCTTGGACTGTCCCGACTGCCGACTGCCGAGCTGTACCGGCAGCCAACGCGCGCCTACTGCCCCGTGATCCCCATGAACGCCTCGGTCTTCGTCACCGGTAGGGGGTTCCACTTGCCGGTCAGAGCGTCCGACTTGGGAGCGTAGAGCCGCATGGTCAGATTGAAGGGACCCTTGGGGGCCGGCAGCCAGTTGGGCTCCTTGTCCTTGCCCGGGGTCTCGTTCTGGATGTAGAGGGTCAGCGAGCCGTCCGGATCGTACTTGAAGGGCATCCAGCTGCTCACGGCGAAGCGATCGAGCGGATTGGCGACCTGGTAGCCCTCGCGGTCGTAGAGTGTGACCGACCAGAACGCATCGACGGGCGGCAGTGTGGCCTTGTCGAAGCGGATCGCATACTTGTTGGCCCCGTCGAGCGGCCGTCCGGCCTGGTCGCCGAGGCTCAGCGGATAGATCGCGTCCTGGGGCAGGTTCGCACCCAGGCCCTGCTGCGCCACGATGGCGCGCTTCAGGTAGTAGTTGCCGTAGACGCCCATGGTGTCGGTGTTCATCGACCAGTGATTCGCAACACGGGCGAGCGTCGGGAGCTTCCATTCCATCAGCTCTTGGGCGGCCTTCGGCGCAGCTTCGAGTGCCTTCTTTACGGCGGGCGAGACCTTTTCGATGTCGAATCTCTTGCCCGGCTCGATGCCGAGCCGCCGCATCTGCGCTAGGATCGGCTCATCGGTTAGATGCGGCGGGTTCATTTTGAGCAGCTC
>DATMZP010000699.1:0-2543 GCA_035573595.1 Hyphomicrobiaceae bacterium | reverse complement strand
CATTTGGTTGCGGTAGAGGCGACGCACGCCGCCGGGCACGCCGAATGCCGGCACCAAGGTCCGGGCCGACTGCAGCGTTCCATCACCGCAACCCGCTGCCCTGGAGGAGCTGCCACATGCATGAGCATATCGTCAGGTCGTTCGACCAGGAGCTGGAGCTGCTCGACAAGAAGATCGCCCAGATGGGCGGGCAGGTGGAGCAGCTGTTGGCGCGGGGCTTCGACGCCCTCGAGCGCCGTGACCCGCAACTCGCCGAGGGCATCGTCGCCGAGGACCGCAAGGTCGATGCCCTGGAGGGCGAGATCCAGGACCTCACCATCCAGATGATCGCCCGGCGCCAGCCCATGGCCATCGACCTGCGCCACATCATGACGGTGCTCAAGATCGCCGGCGACCTGGAGCGCACGGGCGACCTCGCCAAGAATATCGCCAAGCGGGCCCTGGCCGTGTCCGGCGAGAACCATCCCAAGCCGCTCATGACGGGTCTCAAGCACATGGTCGAGCTGGCGCTGAGCCAGCTCAAGGACGTGCTCGATGCATACGCCGAGCGCGACGGGGAGAAGGCCGTTGCCGTGTGGCGTCGCGACGAGCGTATCGACGCCATGTACAATTCGCTGTTCCGCGAGCTGCTCACCTACATGATGGAGGATCCGCGCAACATCGGCCTGTGCACGCACCTGCTGTTCGCGGCCAAGAACATCGAGCGCGTCGGCGACCACACCACCAACATTGCCGAGGACGTGTACTACCTCGTGCACGGCGTCCCGCTTGCCGACGACCGTCCCAAGGGCGACGATACGGCCTCCACGCTCGTTCGCAAGGAATGACCTCCGCAAGCACGATGGACCCTCCGGTGACCGAGCAGTCGGCGCATATTCTGGTGGTCGAGGACGAGGCGGCCCTGGCGGAGCTGATCCGCTACAACCTGGCCGCCCAGGGCCTGCGCGTGACCATCGCCGCCAGCGGCGAGGAGGCCGAGATGCTGGTGGACGAGGAGGCCTTCGACCTCGTCGTCCTGGACTGGATGCTGCCCGGGCTGTCGGGCCTGGAGCTGTGCCGGCGCCTGAGAAAGCGCGACGCCACCCGGGCGCTCCCCGTCATCATGCTCACCGCCCGCGGCGAGGAGGCCGACCGGGTGCGCGGCCTCTCCACCGGCGCCGACGACTACGTGGTGAAGCCGTTCTCCGTCCCGGAAATCCTGGCCCGCGTGAAGGCCCTGCTGCGTCGCGCCGTACCCCAGCGCGTCGCCGACACCCTGCAGCGGGGCGACATCGTACTCGACCGCGCCGCCCACCGGGTCACGCGCCGCGCCCGCGAGGTGCGGCTGGGGCCGACCGAGTTCAAGCTGCTGGTGTTCTTCATGGAGAACCCCGGCCGCGTGCTGACCCGCCAGCAGCTCCTGGACGGCGTCTGGGGCCGCGATGCCTTCATCGACGGCCGTACCGTGGATGTCCACGTCGGGCGCCTGCGCAAAGCCCTGATCCGCGGCTCGGACCCCGACCCGATCCGCACTGTGCGGGGCATGGGCTACGCCTTCGGCGGCGACGACCTCTAAGATTCGAAATCGCGCAATAGGCTCTCTAATTCATCCACAAAATGAATCGCGAGCTGTGGCGTTCTCGTCACAAGGGGCTACCCAATCGTCACGCTGGAGGCCCGTCGCGCTTGAGAGGGGCGCTAACCTCATAGTAACTTTCTCCCTGTCAGCTGGCTCCCAGGTGCCTCCCAGGTGCCTGTCGAGCACGGGAGTTTCCCCAGCAGTTCCTAGAGCGTAACCGGCGCGCCGTAGCGCGCCCTGTCAGCGTTCGCGTCTGTCCAAGTCCCCAGTACCAGTTGTGTTGATCGTCGGCCGGTCCGGCGTGCGTGCTCCGTGCCCTCTCTGCACGGCGAGCGTGCCTCCGGTGTCCGGCTTGTGGGCGGGTTCCGCATGCGTTCCGTCGCGGGCCTCCGCCGCTAGTCAATTGTGGGAGAACCAGGGCATGACCTGGAACGACGAGCGCGTCGATGCTTTGAAGAAGCTGTGGGCGGACGGTCTGAGCGCCAGCCAGATCGCCGGACGGCTGGGGGGTGTGACGCGCAACGCGGTGATCGGCAAGGTGCATCGCCTGGGGCTTGCTGGCCGCGCCACCACCTCGCGGATGAAGTCGCACACGCGCCGCGTTCGCACGGCCCAGATCGCCAAGCGGGGCCCGATGCGTGCCCGCCCCGTCGGCGGCATCGCCAATTCGCCCCTCAAGTCGCTCTACCTTGCCGACATTGAGCCCTACGTGCCGCCGGCCGAGGAGCTAGTGATCCCGCTCAACGAGCGCAGATACATCCAGACCCTCACCGAGAGCTGCTGCCGCTGGCCCATCGGCGACCCGCAGCAGCCCGATTTCCACTTCTGCGGCAAGAAGAAGATCCCGGGCCTGCCCTACTGCGAGGTACACGCCCGCCGCGCCTTCCAGCCGCCCCAGGCGCGCCGCCGCGAGCGCGATTTCGTGCCCATGGTCGCCCTGCCGAGGGTGTCGCCCATGTCGGAGGTGGACATGTCGGAGCCGGAC
>DATMZP010000698.1:0-2103 GCA_035573595.1 Hyphomicrobiaceae bacterium | reverse complement strand
GCTGTTCCACTGCTATGCGGTGCCGGATCTGCCGCGCACCAACAATGGTCTCGAGCAGTTCTTCGGCTCGAGCCGCTATCACGAGCGTCGGGCCAGCGGTCGCAAGACCGCCTCGCCCGGGACCGTGGTGCGCGGCTCGGTGCGCCTGATTGCGGGCGCGGCGACCCGGCTGTCTGCGCCGAGCGCACGCGATCTGGGGCGCGTCGATCGCACGCGCTGGCAAGCGGTCCGCCGAAGCCTCGACCAGAGTCGCCAGACTCGCACGCTCCAGAGTCGCTTCCGCCGAAACCCCGAGGCCTATCTCACCCACCTGGAAAGCCAAGCCATACAGCTCACTTTGCCGCCGTAGTTTTTTTGAGCGCATACTGCGGGTCCGGGCTGGTGATCCAGGTCTTCGCCCGCCGCCAGCCGACCCCCAGCCGCTTGAGCGCGTCCCGGATGGTCTCATAACTGACCCGCTCGGCCGTGATCCCGTGCTCGGCGCAGACCGCGGCGGCCAGGGCCAGCGTCCAGGTGGAACGGGCCTTGCCGAACTGACGCGGGCTCTGGTGCAAGAGCGCCTTCAGCTGTTGGCTGCGCTCAGCATCGAAGAGCTTGGCAGCCGTGTGTGGACGGCGCGATTGCATGGTCACCACCGCCAGCCCGCGCCTCTCGAAGGCGCGCAGGACGTTGCGCACCGCCTGCGGACTGCACCCGACGGCTTGGGCGATCACGGGGGCGGTGTCGCCGCGCGCGGAGGCCAGGAGGATGTGGCAGCGGCGCACCGTGAACCCGTCTGACGAACGCAGGCCCGCCTGCAAGGTTTGGCGTTCCGGATCGCTCAATTCACGAACAAGTAAGGGCTTCATCCCTCAGCGGATGCCACATGGCCTTCACACACACAATGTCCGATGAAGCCGCACTAGCCGCGCGGTGACCTCCGTCGGATGCAACGTGAACTTCATCTGATTGTAGGGCACGACCAGCTGCCGTGAGCCGCGCCGGGTCTCGCGCCAGCACAGGATGTCGCCCAGCTGGTTCATGCCGTCCAAAGGCCGATGCAGATCCAGATCACGGGCGGGCGGTCGGGCGAACTTGCTGTTGTAGCTCTCCATGAAGCCCGGCAGAAACGCATTGGCGGCCTCAAGGTCGCTGATGCCCGCCAGCCGCAGCTCCTTGACCAGCCGGTCCTGCAAGGTCGCATGAGCGCGTTCCACACGGCCCTTGGCCTGGCTGGAGTTGGCGCACAGGATCTCGATGTTGAGGTCCGCCAAGGCGCGCCCGAACTGGGTCATGCCGTCGCCTCCTGCCGCATCCTCCTTGCTGACCCGGAAGATCGAATGCTTGTCGGAGTAGAGCGCGACAGGTTTGCCGTGCGCCTCCAGATAGCGCCTGAGTACCTCAAAGTACGCGAAGGTGCTCTCTGACGGCACAAAGCCGAGCGCCATCAGGCGGCTGGTCGCATCGTCCACGAACACCAGAAGCGTGCAGGGCGGGCCGCGGTCCTCGAACCAGCGGGGCTCGCAGCCATCGATCTGGATCAACTCGCCCAGGTGCTCGCGGCGATGGCGCGGCTGGTGAAAGCGCTTGCGCTCGGCTCGCGGCCGCCAGACCCCGGCCTGGATCATCCAGCTGCGCAGCGTCTCGCGAGAGACCCGCAGATCGTGGCGGTCCGCGAGCTTCTCGGCGGCCAGGGTCGGGCCGAAGTCCGCATAGTGCTCGCGCACCAGGGTTACGGCATGGTCGCGCAGACCATCCGGGAGGCGATTGTTGGACGGTCTGCCGCGGCGCCGATCTGCGATTGCAGCTGGACCACCATCCCGAAAGCGGCGCCTCAGGCGGTAGACCTGACGCTCACTGACCTGCAGCAGGACGGCAGCAGCACCTGGGGTGAGACGGCCGCTTTCAAGGCGGGCCAGGATATCGATCCGGTTGAGCTCTCGTTTGCTCATCAGCACCACGCTCATCAGATCTGCCGCCTCCGTCCCTCGATCCCAAAGGGCAGGAGACTGACATTTTGACTTTGCTCAGGCCTGACATTTTAGCTTTGCGCCTACAGCCCATTCGCGTGTAAGTGGGATTATGGAACGCGTTTTGAAGTGTTCGCGAAGTGCTCGTGGCCGG
>DATMZP010000697.1:0-8791 GCA_035573595.1 Hyphomicrobiaceae bacterium | reverse complement strand
CGACCTCGGCCAGCCGCGCCTTGTCCCAGAAGTCCTTCCCGGTCTTCTCAACGACCGCGTCGAACAGCTTGCCGAAGTCGCTCCCGGTGGAAACCTGCGCCGCCGGCGCCTCCGCACGGGCGGTGCTCGGAGTCCACTGCGCCGCCCATGGTGCCCATGGCACCGCCACGCAGGCGAGAACGAGCCCCGCGGCGAGCAGGGCATGCATTCTCAATCGCGAGGCCAAAGCGGTGGCCGTCCACCGACCACGGTGCGTGCGGGATAGACGCGTGGCCATCGTGCCCTCTCGCCCCCGAAGTCGCCCCACTGTCGCGGATTGAAGGCGGCACCTGGCCTGCACGCCAGTTAAAGCTTGTTCATGTTCCAGAAACGCCTAAGAAGCTGATCAAGAACGACATTTCTCTCGCATCAGACTGGCTCTTGAACGTCGATCTAACGACTTACCATAGGTGCTGGCTGGCCTGCACGAGGTTAGTTAGCGCATGAGGCCGAGCACATCTGCTTGCACGTCCACGAGCCGTGGACCACCTGCGTTCTACAAGGCTGCAGCCTGCGAACCCTCGCTCGATCCATTCCGCAAGCTGGCGCGGGACTTGGTTGTGAAGCATCGAGACGACATCATCGAGGCCGTAGCCGATCTGCTCCGCACTCACCGCACGCTCACAGGGCACCAGGTCCATCACGTCGTCGCCGCACGTGCTGCTGCACGGCAAGCCAACCGAGTAGCCTAGAGGCGTGAGCGCGTGCCCATCGTCACCCGCCTCGCCCGAACCTCAAGCACGAGGCTGTTCCAGCACCGTGGCTCGCGGGCTCGGCCTCCCTCCTCGCGATCACACTGGTAGCTGCGGCGCAGGGAACTCGAACACCGATCCATGCGGATCAATTCTCCGTGAAACCATTCCGCCCGCTGACGTCGGGCAAGTCTGTGCGCAGTACAATGCAAGGAGGGCCGGGGAACACCCAACGTTCTTGGAGGAACGCTATCATGCGATTGT
This sequence comes from Hyphomicrobiaceae bacterium, assembly GCA_035573595.1. Classification (GTDB taxonomy): domain Bacteria; phylum Pseudomonadota; class Alphaproteobacteria; order Rhizobiales; family Hyphomicrobiaceae; genus AWTP1-13. The sequence continues at coordinate 7,796 of DATMZP010000697.1, read as the reverse complement.
TCTATGTGATGCTCACGGTAATGGCGCTTGGCACCCTGAGTTCGGCGCCGGCGGCCCAGCTGTGCCAGTGTATCGGCGGCTACGTCACGTCTGGGGGTGTGCATTGCACGGCTTGGGACTGTATGGAGGCGCCGATGAGTGCGCCTCCGAAGGAAGTACGCAGGAGCAAGGATTGCCCGAGCTATCGAGCGCTTCTCTGTGATGGCCCGTCCTGCAAACTGATATGCGGAACAAAAGCCGAGAAGAAGAAGTGAGCCCAGGTTCGGGCGCTCGCCCTGCAACGGATGAGCGCCCGATTTTCGACGCTGTCATTGCCGCATCGTTGGAACAACGCCGCCTCGCCCACCGTCAGCCCAACGGCCACAAGACGCGTGGGTTGATACTGATGCCACGACGGTGGGGCGCTGAATGAGGCGCCATTGGGGGAGTTGCGCCGTTACGCCAAACGTCGGGGGCCAATCCGCAGGCAGAGCGCGGCTGAGCGCTGGCGGAAATTTCAGCTATGCTAGCACGCCGAGGACGTGGAGTCCTCGGCGCGCATGCAGGCCTCGCGGTCGGATCGATGGCGCGCAAAGAGCGGCAGCTCACTTCGGGCGTGACTGGGCCAGCAGCTCCTGACACTTGGAGAGGCCCGCCGGCGTTGGCTCCAAGGCTTCCAGTTGCGCCTCGATGAGGGGCACGGCCATTGCCGCGAGCATGTCAGGCATCGCCTTGATCATGTCGTCGCTGAGCTTGCTGGCGGCCTCGACCGCCTCCCGTGCTTGCGGGTGATCGGTTGGCGTCGCGGGCTCGAGCGCCTTGAGGCTCTCGGCAGCGTCGTGCTTCGTCTTCTCCAGGAGCGCCGTCAGCTCCGCCCGGATGTCGTCCTTGCATCGGTCCAGCTTGGCCTGGACGTCGTCTCCGCAGCCGGCGACCGCGAGAGGCAGCAGCAGCATGAGACCCTTCATCGAGGCCCCCGATGTCTAGGTTGGGTTAGGGCCGAAGGCCCGTAACCCGACAAGGCAATCGAGTCCGTCATGTCGGGTTACGCGCTTCGCGCTAACCCAAACCTACGAACAGTCAACCCGCAATCAGCCCGCCGTCCACCAGCACCTCCGAGCCGGTGGTGAAGGATGACGCCTCCGAGAGGAGCCACACCACGGTGCTGGCGACCTCGCGGGGTCGGCCGAGGCGGCCGATGGGGATTTGCGCGTGCAGCTTGGCCATGGCCTTGGCCGGATCGGGGCGGTGCTTGACGAGCCCGTCCACCATGTCGCCTTCGATGAAGGCCGGGTGCACCGAGTTGCACCTGACCGGCGGGCGCTTGCGGGCGCCGTGCAGGGCCACCGACTTGGTGAGCAGACGCACCGCCCCCTTGGAGGCGTTGTAGGCGGCGAGGTTGGCGCCGCCGACGATGCCGGAGGCCGAGGAGATGTTGACGATGGACGGCGCCTTGGACCGGGCCAGCAGCGGCATGGCGTATTTGCAGCCCAGGAACACGCCGTCGGCGTTGACGGCCATCACCCGGCGCCACTCGGCGAAGCTCGTCTGCTCCACGTCGCCCGGCGTGCCGACGCCGGCGTTGTTGACGAGCCCGTCGAGGCGGCCGTGGCGGCGCTCGATCTCGGCCATGGCGGCCTGCCAGTCCTCCTCGCGGGTCACGTCCAGGGCGATATCGACCGCGCCGCGCGCCGCCAGGTCGCTGCGGACCGCCAAGCCGCCGGCCGCCTCGATGGCGGTGCACATGGCGCTCCCCAATGTGCCCAGCGCGCCGGTGACGAGAACGATGTGGTCCTTGAGCTGCTCCATTATCGCCGTTTCCTCCATCTCAGGCCCAACGAGCGCCCCATGCTGAATATGGCATGGAACAGGAACAGGCAGGTGAGGCCGGTCATGACAAGAACCTGCACCAGCCCGCTCACTCCGTCGGCCGTCGCGAGAACGTCCTGGTAGGCGATGGTCTGCAGGGCCAACACGACAAGCGTGACGGCTGTGGGCACCCACCAGCCCGTCAGCCGGTAGCCCAGAAAGCCGGACACCAGCGCCCCGGTCAGCAGAAGCATATCCGTCGTCCCTCAAATGTCTTGGAAATCGCCATGGCGGCCCTTGCCCTCGGCGAAGCGGGTGGCGCCGCGGATGCCCTCGGCCTTGACGATGCCGGCGCTGGTGGCCCACTCGCTCTCCAGGCCCTCGCGCACCGGCTTGCCCCAGGCGCGATAGGCGGAGAGGCGGTCGGCGCGCACGCATTCCTGCGGGAAGCGGGCAATCTCCTGGGCCATGATCTCGGCCGCCTCGCGCGCCGCGCCATGGCCCACGACCTTCTCGCACAAGCCGATGCGGTAGGCCTCCTCGGCCGGCACCTTGCGGCCCGTGAGGGTGATCTCCATGGCCTTGCCCATGCCAACAAGGCGCGGCAGGCGCACGGTTCCGCCGTCGATCAGCGGCACGCCCCAGCGCCGGCAGTAGACCCCGAAATAGGCGCTCTCGGCCATCACGCGCACGTCGCACCACATGGCGAGCTCCATGCCGCCCGCCACCGCCGGGCCCTCCACCGCGGCGATCACCGGCTTCGACAGCTCCAGCCGCGACGGTCCCAGCGGCCCGCGCGGCGCCTTGCCGCCGTCCTCGGGAAAATCGAGGGCGCCGACGGGATCGTTCAGGTCCAGATCCGAGACGCTCTTGAGGTCCCAGCCGGCGCAGAAGGCGCCGCCCTCGCCCCAGAACACAGCCACGTGGGCGCTCTCGTCGGCATCGAACTGCTCGAATGCCGCCACCAGGGCGTCGGCGCTCCTGGGGTCCATGGCGTTGCGCGCCTCGGGGCGGCTGTGGATGACGGTCCAGACGGCGCCGGACTTCTCGATGCGAACGGCCATGGCATTCCCCTGGGCTTCGTTGCAATGGGGTCAGACCCCCTCGCCTCGGACGCTTCGGTTCCGGTCGCGGCGTCTGCGCGAGGGTCTGACCCCGTTCTTTCATCCGGCCAGCATAGCAGGGCCTCGCCGGCTTTGCTTGGCGCCTGGCAGGGAGCGTCCGCAGAGCATGCGACCAGCGTGCTCAGCAGCACACAGAGAAGACGTAAAATCAACTGCGACAACAGTTTTCCTTGCCGTGCGGGCACATGCGCCTATGTAAGGGATTCCCAATTTGCCGCCCGCCGGCCCTGCGTCGGCCCGAGCCTTTACGGAGCGGACATGAAGGCCGGTTGAACACGTATCGCCCCATCCCGCTCCGTCATTACCTGTCCGATTTTTCTGGCTTTTTGGACCTCGGCTCGGGTGCGCGTCCCGGTTCATGCTGACCAGTCCCGCCCCGTCCGGTACCAACTCCGGTACCAACTTCTCTTCGACGACGCCGAGGTCCTCGCAGCGGGCGAGCGCGCCCTGATGGGCGCCTGAGCCCTGTTAGTGGAAATCAGTCAGCAATCCTGACCCAAACCCGTGGCCCTACTCCTCCCCGCTTGCGGGGAGAGGGTAGGTCAGGGTGCCTGACCCATCATCCGGTATGGGTCCACCCGACCTGCTCACCAAGCGAGACGATTACGAGAAGCGTCGGCCCACCTGACGTGAGAAGGCCCCGGACCGGCGCCGGGGCCGCCCCTGGGGCCTCGCTGCATGATGCGGGGCGAAAGCTTGACCGTAGCAGATACCCATGCAATCCTCCGTGCACTGCGCGGGCTCCTGCGGGCATATCGTCCAACGCCGATCTGCACGCCCACCGCAGGAGCCCGTTGAACCTCCCACGCCGGTCACGGGTCTAACCCTGTGCCGGCGGGGCGCGGTGTGGGGGCTCTGCCGGCAATCGCCCACATGAATTGCAACCGTCGTTCAATTGCACGCGCCGCGCCGGGCGGTTATGGTCGCTTGCAGTGCTGCGTCCCTTTCATCCATGAAACCGACGCGGCCTATGGGCACTCCCCGCGAATTCTTCGACAGCAAGGGACCTCGGCGCGGAGTCGTTCAGCGCGTGGGCGAAGCCTTGGGCTGGTCGGCCGGTCCGGCGGGCGTGAAAGCGTCCGGGCAACAGTCCGGGCCAGAGGGCGGGCCGACGGGCGGGAATTCGTCCGGGCTCACGGGCGGGCTGGGCACTGCAATCCAGGGCGGAAACGCACCCGGCAACGTGGCCGTGGCTCAGCCAGGAGGCACGACCGTGGCTCACCCTGAACCGGAGAGCATGGTTCAGGGCGGGGAGCTCTCCGGCGTCGAGCTGCACGTCGTGGACGGCCGACTGATAGCCTGCCGCCCAGGAGAGCGGCCGCCGCTCAGCCTGCGCCAGCATACCGAGGCATTTCTGGAATGGCTCCGCGATCACCCGATGGTGCCCGGCAACGAGGTGCCGGTGTCTACCATGGAGCATGTCCTGTATTGGGACTTCCTGTGTGACACGGGTTTGCCGATGAAATCGTGGCGGGCCGTGGGGGACGTCCTCATGAAGCTCCGGGGGGTGGAAAAGTACCAGGCCGACTGGCGCAACCCGGCAGGCGAGGGGCCGACGCCCATGGTGTTCAAGATCCGCAAGCGACGGCGCGCAAAGGTCGTGCAACTCGCCCAGCGCCGGGAGGCGTCGTGAACACCTACGACAACGCCGCCGAGGCCGAGGCCGACCGGGCGCAGCAGCTCCGGCTGCTGGCGGCGTTGGGCGCCTGGGACCGTGCCCTGCGCCGCGACGAGCTCGCCGCCTGGCGCATCCAGGGCACTCGCGGCCACATCTACACGGACGGGAAGGCGTGGGTCATGTACGTGTCCGGCCGGTCTGCCCGGCACTGGAGCGCCGTCCGAGCCAAGCTGGCCGCGTTCTGCGCCATCACCCAGGACGGAGACGACGAGGGCGTGGCCCGGCTGCATGACCTGCCGGCGCCGGAGCAGGCCGAGGTAATACGGGAGGCGCTGGGCATCAGGAAGCGGGTTGCGGTCTCCAACTCCTGGCGACAGCGGCTGAGGCGCATTGGCTTCGGGTCGCGCTCACAGGAAAGGGCGGTTTCGGGCGCAAGGAGCGGCGAGGAGAGGGTGCCATAGGCTGCCGTGCCGGAACGGCGCCAGCGGCTCCTGCGGCGCGCGGTCCACCGTCGGCGTTGACTGTACACCGCTTGCCGTGGTGTGGTCGGCGCATTGTCCGATAGCGTGTTAGGGGTATGCTCAATGTCATTGCGGAACGCGGATGAGCTGCCGCAGGAGCAGGAGGCCATCCAAATCAGCGCCGACCTGTTCACGATCTACCGCGCCGAGGGGGCTGCTGTGGCGGCGACGACTGCGCGCCTGATCGCGATCGATCTCGGTCGCTTCCGGCGTCTCGCCGAAGCCGCGATCCCCGTGCTTACCGAGCAGCAGTGGGGCCTCATCGCGGCGACCTGCGACATGGTGGAGCTGGTCGACCTAATGAACGGCAGCAACGACCTGCCGTCAGGCAAGCGGGTTGCATCCGAAATCGCCGAATGGGCCAACGAGCGCGGCTCCTGCCCCGAATGGGCACGCGATCTCTACGAGCAGATGCTCCAGTGGCCGCCGCTCACTATCGCCGGCGTTTTGATGCGGCTCCGAGCAGACCTAGCCAAAGGCCACGACGAGGCGTTCCGTTCAGGCAGCTAAAAGCTCTCTCAGAAGTTTGGCAGCCACCCGACCGTCGGAGAGCATCTCCGCCGCGGACACGGCTTAGCGCCGCTTCCTGAGCCTCACCCCAGGCCCGGTGTCGTCCGTCTCGTCGAGCAGCTCGACGCCCGCCTTGTGCAGGGCCGCAATCCAAGCCTGCACGGTGCCAAGCTTGGGATTGCTGCCGCGCGCCTCGAAGTTGAAGATTGTATCCTTGGACGTGCGCGACTTCGCTGCGAGATCGTCGCGGTTCCAATCCAGCAATGCGCGTGCGGCTGCGAGCTGCCGAGGGGTGAGCATGCCGTTCTGATTGGCGCCCAGTAGGCCGCGAGTCGACTTTGTGCGGCTCATAACCTTGACAACCCTGTTTTTTTCGTAGCCTAATCCGTTCATGCCTTAACCGTATGGAGTAGCTGACATGGCATTGCAACCCCGACTTGCCGCCGAAGCCGCCGCCGCGATCGTGGCGCTGATCAACAGCTCCCCAAGGAGCCCCCGCCCCGACGAGATCGAGGCCATCCTGAAACGCGTCGGCGCCACCGCAGCCCACGAGGCGCCGATCTCCGACCTCCGCATCAGGCTCAGGAAGGCCATGGCGAAGGCAGATACCGCGCTTCAGGTCGCGAGCCGCTTGCTGCCCGGCGCAGAGTGCGACCGCGCGGAAGCGGAACGTGCCCAGTGGCTTGACGAGATCGCCGCGATGGAAGCGGAAATCCCGAACCCGCCGCGGTCCTTCGAGGACCTCGTGACCCGTGCCGAGGTCGCCCGCTACGGCGGCGACGTTGTCGACGGCAAGCTCATGGAGGCGGAGGACGAGGAGGACGTGTTTACCGGCCCCGCCGCGCGCCTGATCGAGGCGGTGCTGCAGTTCTCCGGGTCGCTCTCCGAGGAGGCCTCGCCATGATCGAGCGGATCATCGCCCTCATGGGCAGTCTGCGATCAGAGGACATTGACCAAGCCTCGCCCGTCCAGCGCCAGCAATTCGCCGCGCTCTGCCGGCATTGGGCAGGACTCGCGGAGCTTCGCAATGGGGTCAGCAAGGCTGGCGTGCTGCACGATCTCGATGGAGGTCGCCAGTCATGAAGAAACGCCAGCTAACCGAAGACGACCTCCTCGCCGCTGCTGTGGAGATCGACGCCAAGACCGGCGTGCCGTACGTCACCAACGAAAACGGGCCGAACGCGTTCAACGTCCGGATGACCCCTGAGCGGATGCTGGTCTGCGACCCGGACGTGCCCCTGGAGCACGGCTGTCTGGTCGTTGTGGAAGTCGGCAGCAGCTACTTTCCAGGCACGCTGGAAACCAAGCATCCGACCCGCGCCAGGATGCTGACCGTCATGACTGAGGCCGGAATGCGCCTGCGGCGGACGCCGCGGGGGGAAGTGTTCCGAGTTACGTGGGAGCACCTGCGGCGACCGTTCTGACAAGCGCGGCGACCGCAGCGCGTAGGTCCGCCGCACTCGCGCCCCGATCGGACACTATCGGGGCGCGCATTCATGCACCGGGGAGGTTGCCATGAGTTTCCATTTCCGCGTCGGGCAGCATGTTATCTGCGTCGACGCCTCCCCGAACCGAGCGGGCGGTCTGACTCCGACGTACCGCGACACCAACCTTCCGGTTGAGGGTGGCATCTACGCGATCCGACACATCTTCTGCGCCCGGCCCTTCGGCCACGACGATTTCGCGATCCTCCTGGAGGAGGTGCGCAACCCCATCCGGCTCTACATCAGCCGTACCGGACGAAATGTGCGTGTGGAGCAGTTCTTCCTCGGCTATCGGTTCCGCCCGGTGCGCACCGCGAACATCGACGTTTTCCTGCAGATGCTGCGGCCAGTGCGAGCGGATCAACGCTTGCTGGTGGAGGAGTCGCCATGACGCTCCGGGCGCACCACAACGTCATCTCCCTCGCGGATTGGCGCCGGACGCGCGGGGCCGACAAGGCCGTCAGGTTTCAGATGTGCGTGCCGCCGGGTTGCTTTGTGGATTGGCGAGCCGAGCCATCACCTCCATCTCACCCCGCGGCGCAGGCACTCCTCGCCGGGGTGATGCAGGGGATCGGTCAGCGCGAGAAGGACGAGGCCATGGTCGACGCTGGCCGCCGGCTGGCCCAGGCCGCAAAGCGGGGGCTTCCCGAGCCATGCCCGCACCAGACGCGGCCGTGGTGGCGGAGGTGGTGGCGCTAGCCCGGATATCTCACGAGAGCTTTGGCATCGGCCGGGCCGAATCAGTGAAAGT
>DATMZP010000696.1:0-3830 GCA_035573595.1 Hyphomicrobiaceae bacterium | reverse complement strand
CGACGGATTTGGATCGAAAATGGACTTGTCGGCAGCCGGGGCCGGGATGAGCGCGCATCGGCGCCAATCGCACATCCGCACCATTGCGCTCTGCCGCGCCTCAATGCTGCAGGATCTTCGAAAGGAACAGCTGCGCCCGCTCGCTGCGGGGGCGGCCGAAGAACTCCTCTTTCGGGGCGTCCTCCACGATCTCGCCCTTGTCCATGAAGATCACCCGGTGGGCGACCTTGCGGGCGAAGCCCATCTCGTGCGTTACCACCATCATGGTCATGCCGTCGTGGGCGAGGGCGACCATCACGTCCAGCACCTCGTTGATCATCTCCGGGTCGAGCGCCGAGGTCGGCTCGTCGAACAGCATGGCGATCGGGTCCATGGCCAGCGCGCGGGCGATAGCGACGCGCTGCTGCTGTCCGCCAGAGAGCTGGCCGGGGTATTTCGGAGCCTGCTCCTTGAGGCCCACCCGATCCAGCAGCGCCATGGTCTTCTTCGTCGCCTCCTCCCGGCCGCGGCCCAGCACCTTCATCTGGGCGAGGCACAGGTTGGCGATGACCGTCAGGTGCGGGAACAGCTCGAAGTGCTGGAACACCATGCCGACGCGGGCGCGAAGCTTGGGCAAATCGGTGCGCCTGTCGCCCACCGAGACGCCCTCGATGCGGATGTCGCCCTGCTGGAACGGCTCCAGCCCGTTGACGCACTGGATGAGAGTGGACTTGCCCGATCCCGATGGACCGCACACCACCACCACCTCGCCCTTGGCCACCTTGGTGGTGCAGCCCTTGAGGACCTGGAAGTCGCTGTACCACTTGGAGATGTTGTCGATCTCGATCATGTGCGCTCAACGGACGATGGCGATCTGCGTCTGCAGCCGCCGCACCAGGCTCGACAGGGTGAAGGACACGGCGAAGTATACGACCGCGGCGAACAGATACATCTCCACCGGTCGGAAGTCGCGGTTGGCGATCTTGCTGGCGGCGCCGAGGAAGTCGGTGATGGACAGCACGTAGACCAGCGAGGTGTCCTGGAACAGGATGACGGTCTGGGTCAGCAGCACTGGGAGCATGTTGCGGAAGGCCTGCGGCAGCACGATGTAGCCCATCACCTGGCCATAGGTCATGCCCAGCGCATAGCCGGCGCCCACCTGGCCCTTGCGGATGGATTGGATGCCGGCCCGCATGATCTCGGCATAGTAGGCGGCCTCGAACATGGTGAAGGTGATGAGAGCGGAGAGGAACGCTCCGACCGGCACCGGCCGGGGGGCATTGGTCGCCCACTGCCAGACCCAGGGGATGAGGAAGTAGAACCAGAAGATGACGAGCACCAGCGGCAGCGAGCGGACCAGGTTGACGTAGCCGGCCGCAAACAGCGACACGGGCGCGAAGCTCGACAGCCGCATCATGGCGATCAGCGTGCCGAGCACAATGCCGCCGGCGGCGGACAACACGGTGAGCTGCACCGTGAAGACCATGCCGTCGAGGAACAGGTAGGGCAGGGAGCGCCAGATCACGTCGAAGTCGAAGCCGGTGAACATGGGCCGTCCCTAATGCCCGCCGGCGATGAAGCCGGGCACCGCCACGCGGCGCTCCAGGACGCGCATGCCGACGACCACGACCAGGTTGAGGAGCAGATAGAGCACGGTGGCGACCGCGAACGCCTCGAACACCTGGAAGGAGAACTCCTGCATGGCCCGTGCCCGCGAGGTGAGCTCCAGGAGGCCGATCGTGAGGGCCACCGAGGTGTTCTTGAGCGTGTTCAGGAACTCCGAGGTGAGGGGCGGCAGCACGATGCGGTAAGCCATCGGCAGCAGCACATAGCGGTAGCTCTGCGCCAGCGTCAGCCCCAGCGAGAGCGCGGCACGGCGCTGGCCACCGGCCATGGCGTTGATGCCGGCCCTGAGCTGCTCGGCCACGCGCGCCGACATGTAGAGGCCGATGCCGAACACAGCCGTGTAGAACGAGCCGTATTGCAGCTGCTTGAGCCAGGTGCCCCAGGCGGACGGCAGCAGCTCCGGCAGCACGAAGTACCAGAGGAAGAGCTGCACCACGAGCGGGATGTTGCGGAAGAACTCGACGTAGGCGAAGCCGATCCGCTCTGCCGCCTTCGAGGGAAGCGTGCGCAGGACGCCGACGATCGAGCCGAGGATGAGGGCCACGATCCAGGCGCAGATGCCCGTAACGACGGTCCAGGCCAGGCCCAGCAGGAGCATGTCGAGGTAGGTGCCCTGCCCCTCCGGCGAGGGCTGGAAAAGAATGGCCCAGTTCCAGTTGTAGCTCACTCGGCCCTCTGTTGCTCCGCCTGGACATGCGAACGCCGCCGACTATGAGCCAGCGGCGTCAGCCACGCAACAAGTGCGCCGCAACAGCGGCGGCCAAATCAATACTTGGCGGGGTCGCCGCTGTCGCTCGGGTTCGCGAAGGCCTTCTTCATCGTCGCGCTCATCGGCAGCTTGAGGCTGAGGCCCTTGGGCGGGATCGGGCTCTCGAACCACTTGGTGTAGAGCTTGGCGATCTCGGGGCTCTTGTAGAGCTTCGCGGTGGCGGCATCGGCCACCTTCTTGAAGTCGGGGTCGTCGCGGCGGACCATGATGCCGTAGGGCTCCGGCAGCGAGAAAGCGTCCGAGGAGATGACGTAGGCGTCGGGCGTCTTGGAGCTGGCCACCAGGCTCGCCAGCAGGATGTCATCCATCACGAAGGCGACGGCGCGGTCGGTCTCCACCATCAGGAACGCCTCGGCGTGGCCGTTGGCCGGGATGACGTTGATGCCGAGCTTCTTCTCGTTGTTCACGTCGTTGAGCTGCTTGATGTTGGTGGTGCCGGAGGTGGAGACCACCGTCTTGCCCTTGAGGTCGTCGATCTTTTTGATGTTGCTCGATTTCTTCGACACGTAGCGGCTGGCCGTGAGGAAATGCGTGTTGGTGAAGCCCACCTGCTTCTGGCGGTCCGCGTTGTTGGTGGTGGAGCCGCACTCCAGGTCAATCGTGCCGTTGGCCATCAGCGGGATGCGGTTGGCCGAGGTGACCAGCTGGTACTTCACGTCGATCTTGGGCAGCTTCAGCTCGGATTTCACCGCATCGACGATGCGGGCGCAGACGTCCATGGCGAAGCCCACCGGCTGCTGCTTGTCGTCGTAGTAGGAGAACGGGATCGAGGCGTCGCGGTGGCCGACGGTCATGCTGCCGGTCTCCTTGATCTTCTTGAGCGTGCCGGTCAGCTCCTGGGCGGCAAGCGGCGCCGCTGTAAGGGCAAGCGCGGCGAGCGCCAGGCTGAGTGGCTTTAGATAGTCTCTCATGAGTCTCTCCTCTCGGCGGCCCACGGCCGGTCGGCTGAGCCTGCTGTGACGCAGGATTGTCCTTGCCGGGCCGTGCGGCAGTAAGATGGGCAAGCTAGCACAGGCCGGGGCGTTGTGGCGCTCGTCAATATGGCTAGGGGCAGGGGCGCCCCCTACGTGGGAATCTCCGCCAGGCGTGTGTCGAGTGAGAAGACCGGGCACCAGTTCGGGTTGAAGTCTGCGCCCATGGGCCAGACGTTGTCCTTGTAGGTCTCCAGCAGGCGCTCCTCGTAGGGCTTCTGCCACTCGGCCCGGCACAGCACGAACTTGGTGGCGGCCACGACGGTCTCGCGGTCGATGATGCACAGCACCCGCATCTCGGGATGGCGCTCCAGGTACTCGTGCACCGCCACAACCAGCAGTGGGTAGCCCGGGTGCAGCATGTCGTCGAGCACCATGATGCCGGCCGGCGCCAGCACCGCCGTCGCCAGCTCCAGCTCGGTTGTGAGGCCGGCGCGCGAGTGCTCGCTGTCGATGTGCATGAAGCGCGGCGGCACGCCGCCGAG
>DATMZP010000695.1:0-11040 GCA_035573595.1 Hyphomicrobiaceae bacterium | reverse complement strand
GTCTCGCCGGCGGTGTGGGGCGTGATCAGCACGTTGGGCATCGTCCACAGGGGAGAGGACGCCGGCAGCGGCTCCTCGCACGTCACGTCGAGCGCGGCGGCGGCGAGCCGGCCCTCCTGCAGTGCCCGGATCAGTGCCGGGTCGTCCACCACGCGGCCGCGCGCGACGTTGACGAGGTGTGCGCCCGGCTTCATCGCAGCCAGCGCTGCGGCGTCGATCAGGTTCTGCGTCTGCGGCGTCAGCGGACAGGTGAGGGCAACGATATCCGCCTCGCCCAGCACCTCGTGCAGTCGATCCGTCCCGGCGACGGCGTCCGCCCCCTCCGCCCCGGTTGAAGGATCGCGCTTGGTGGCGATGACGCGCATGTCGAAGGCCTTGGCCAGTCGCACGAGCCGCGAGCCGATGCGGCCCATGCCGACCACCAGGAGCGTCTTGCCGGCCAGCTCGAACTCGCGCCGGGCGATCTCGCCGATCATGCCGCGCCAGTGCCTGGCGTGCTGGTTGTCGCGCGCCTCGGGCAGGCGGCGGCTGAGCGCCAGGATCATCGCCATGCTGTGCTCGGCCACGGCCTGGGCGTTGACGCCCGCGGCGCTGGCCACGCGCACCCCCCGGTCGCGCAGGAGCTGCTTGTCGTACTGGTCCGTGCCGGCGCTGATGGATTGGATGAGCCTGAGCCGCCTGGCGATGTCCGCCAGCTCGTTCTTCCACATCATGGAGACGACCAGCACGTCGGCCTCGGGGAGCTGCCGCGCCAGATCCTCGGCCGCTCGCACCTGGAAATGGGCGATGCCCGTGTTGCGCAGCTGAAAGCGCTCCGCCATGCGGTAGGCGCCGTGCGCGAAGCCGATCTTGAGCTGGTCTTTCGGGGGAAGCGCCATCAGGTTTCAGGTTCCAGGGATCAGGTGTCGGGTTTCAGGGAAACCCGATTATGGCCTGAAACCCGATCCCCGAAACCTGAAACCTATACGACGATCTGCGTCCCGATCTCGACCACGCGGTCGGAAGGGATCTGGAAGTAGTTCGTCGCGTTCTCGGCGCTGCGGGCAAGCCAGATGAACAGCCTCTCCTGCAGGCGCCCCATCTGCGATTTGGGGGTGGGACGCAAGGTGCGGCGCGACAGGAAGAACGAGGTGGCGGGCGGGTCGATGTTGAGCCCGCGGTGCCGGCACAGCTGCAGCCCCTTCATCACGTCGGGTGTCTCCATGAAGCCGTAGGTGAGGGTCACGGCGGTGAACGACTCCGAGACCGGCTCGATCTTCACCCGCTCGCTGTTGGGCACGCGCGGCGCGCCGGCTGATTTGATCGTAAGCAGGATGTTGCGCTCGTGCAGCATGTGGTTGTGCTTGAGATTGTGGAGCAGCGAGCTGGGCGCAGCCTCCGGCGTGGCGGTGAGGAAGACCGCCGTGCCGCTGACCCTGAGCGGCGGCTTGCGCTCCAGCGAGTTGAGCACCGAGCGCAGGTCGGCATGCGCCCGCTCCTCAGCGGCGAGAATGCTGGTGCCGCGCCGCCAGGTGAGCATCACCGCCACCAGGAAGAGGGCGACGGCGAGCGGCATCCAGGCACCCTGGAAGAGCTTGATGGCGTTGGCGCTGAAGAACACCAGCTCGATGGCGAGCAGCGGCACCAGCAGCGCCGCGACCTGCCACGCCGGCCACAGCCAGCGTCTGCGGAGCACCACGAAGGCCATCAGGGAGGTTGTGATCATGGTGGCCGTCACGGCGACGCCGTAGGCGGACGCCAGCCCGCTGGAGGTCTTGAACACCGCCACCAGCAGCAGCACGGCGCCCAGCAGCAGCCAGTTGACCCGCGACATGTAGATCTGCCCCGCCATCTCCTCGGACGTGTGGCGGATGCTGAACCGCGGCAGCAGGCCGAGCTGGATCGCCTGGCGGGTGATGGAGTAGGCGCCGGTGATGACGGCCTGGCTGGCGATCACGGTAGCAGCCGTGCTGAGCAGCAGCACGGGCCAGCGGCTCCACTCCGGGAACATCAGAAAGAAGGGGTTCTGGATCGCCACCGGGTTCCCCAGCACCAGCGCCCCCTGGCCCATGTAGTTGACGACGAGCGCCGGCAGCGCCACGCCCAGCCAGGCCGTCTGGATCGGTACCCGGCCGAAGTGGCCGAGGTCGGCATAGAGGGCCTCCACGCCGGTCACGGCGAGGAAGACGAGGCCCAGCACCGTGAACCCGATCAGCCCGTTGTTGAGAATGAACGAGACGCCATGCACCGGATTGAGCGCGGCCAGCACCTCGGGATGCTCGGCGATGCGCACCAGGCCGATGACGGCGATGGCGGCGAACCACACCAGGATGATCGGGCCGAAGAACGCGCCGACCCTGCCGGTGCCCCGGCTCTGCATGGCGAACAGGCCGATCAGGATCGCCATGGAGAGCGGCACCACCGCCTTCTCGAAGGTCGGTGCGACCACCGTCAGGCCCTCCACGGCCGATATGACCGACAGCGCCGGCGTGATGGCCGCATCGCCATAGAGAAAGGAGGCGCCCGCGATGCCCAGCAGCAGCAGGGTGTGCCGGTTGCGCTGGGCCACCGATTGCGCAAGCGCCATCAGGGCGAAGGTGCCGCCCTCGCCGCTGTAGTCGGCGCGCAGCAGCACGAAGACGTACTTGACGGTCACCAGCAGCAGGAGCGACCACACGATCAGGGAGAGGATGCCGAGCACGGTCGACGGCATCACCTGGGCCTCGCCGGTGGCGGCGACCGCTGCTTCCTTGAAGGCGTAGATCGGGCTGGTGCCGATGTCGCCGTAGACGACGCCGATGGCGCCGAGAGTCAGCGGCCAGAACCGATGGGTATGGGCCTGAGCCTGGGTCGGCCTGAAGGCCTTGGGGCGTGTGGCCGCCGCCGGTGCCATGGGCGCCTCGCTGTGCTGCCGTATTGGACGCACGATTCGGGGCGGCTTTTACTCTTTCGCTCGACATAGGAATAGCGACATGGTGCCCAGCCCCGACGCTATGGCGCCGGTCGCCGTCTCAAATCGCACATACGCCTCGCCGCGGCCATGCCCGCCGCCGTCGGTCAGCCGGCACGGGCCGTTGGGCAGCCGGAATCAGCTCTTGGCCAGCGTGACATTGACGCTGCGCATCTTGATGCCCTCGGCGTTGATGGTCACCACCTGCTTGGCGCCTCCGGTGGCGACGGTCATGCTGCCGGTGAAGCCGCTGCCCGTCACCGCGAGGGTCATCTTGTCGGCTGCAAAGCGCCCGTTGGCCTCGCCTGCGGCATTGAAGGTGCGCTCCTCCCAAGTGCCGGCCAGCTTGTCGCCCTGCGCCGTCAGCTCTCCGCGGATCTCCACCTCGGCACTGCCGCCGCGGCAACGGATGGCGAGCCGCAGCTTGTCGCCGCCCCCCGTGTAGTAGGCGGTGCACTTGATGTCCTCGGACTTCCCGTCGTCGTAGCGGATCTGGCCCGCGCCGCCCCACGAGCCCAGCAGGCCGTCGAACAGGGTTTCGGCCCAGCCGATCGGAGACAGCAGGATCAGCGTCGCAAGCGCGCCCGCGATCGGCCGCCCCGGAAACCGGGCGCGGGCGCGTCGCGGCGCCGCCTGCGCGGGTTCCGCGGCAATGTCCTCAATGCTCCTCGATGTCTCGGATGCCGGCATCTGCCCCCTCCCGTCGTTGCGCGCCCCGGCCGATCATGAGCGCACCGGGCGCAAAAGCGCAACCGGAGCCGTTCTATTCCTCGGCAAGTGCAGCAATCCGACGACAGCCCCGCGGGAACGCATCCTGCGTCCCGTCGTTAACTACGACTCCCGAGAACCGCGTCAATTCCAGCCGGGACCCGTCCGAAGCAAATCTAGAATGCAAGGGCTGTCGGCACAGGGCGACGGGGCACTGGAAGCACAGGCGTTATGCCTCTGAAAGCAGCAGGCTATCGCGGCGCGTGCAGCGGCACGCCGATGCACGCCTTCCCGCGCCGACCCAGCGGCGCCGGCTCCGGCGCCGTGCCGATCGCAGGATCGTACCTGTGCTGAAACGAGCCGAAACGCGACTCTCCAAGGCCCCCGCCAAGGCCAAGGCCCTCACCCGCTTCGTGGTGTGGCTGGTCGTGTCGGTGCTCCTGCTCGACGCCGGCTATGGGGCCTGGCTGCGTTTCGGGCTGCACGGCCGCAACTCCGCCGCCGTTCAGCCGACGCGCCCGCAGCCCGCGCCCGTGCGCGTCGCTACTGTGGAGAAGAAGGACTTTCCCATCGCCCTGACGGGGCTCGGGACGGTGCAGGCGACAAACATGGTTACGGTCCGCTCGCGCGTTGACGGGCAGATCGAGAAGGTCGCCTTCGAGGAAGGGCAGATGCTCAAGGAGGGCGATCTGCTGGTGCAGATCGACCCGGCGCCGTTCAAGGCGGCCCTCGAGCAGGCTACGGCTAAGCTCGCCCAGGACCAAGCCAGCCTGATGTATGGCAAGCAGGAGCTGGAGCGCACCATCCCGCTGGCCAAGCAGGGGGTGTCCACGCAGCAGCTGCTCGATCAGCGAAGAGCCAATGTGGCCAATCTGACCGCGCTCATTGAGGCCGACAAGGCCGCCATCGAAAGCGCCAGGGTCCAGCTCGCCTACACCACGATCAGGTCGCCGCTCTCGGGCCGGGCCGGCTTTCGCCAGGTCGATCCGGGCAACATCGTGCATGCCGCCGACCAGACCGGCGTTCTCACCATCACGCAAGTGCAGCCCATCTCGGTGATCTTCACGGCGCCCGAGCTGCAGCTGCCGGCCATCAACGAGGCCCTGAGGAGCGGCCCCCTCAAGGTGACGGCCTTCAGCTCCGACGGCCAGAAGCGGCTGGGCGACGGCACCCTTAAGCTGGTCGACAACCAGGTCGACCCCGCCACCGGCACCATCAGGCTCAAGGCCAGCTTCCCGAATCAGGACAATGCGCTGTGGCCCGGCCTGTCGGTAACGACACGGCTGCTGGTGAGAACCGTCAGGAACGTCGTGGTGGTGCCGGACAGCGCCGTACAGCGCGGCCCCAACGGCCTCTTTGCCTACGTCGTGACCAGCGACGGCAAGGCCGAGCTGCGCAACCTGAGAGTGGGACGCATCGCCGACGGCCAGGCCCTCATCGAGCAAGGCCTCTCCTCCGGCGAACGCATCGTCACGACCGGGCACTATCGGGTGCAGCCAGGGAGCCCAGTGGAGGTCGTGGAGGGGCCCGACCGGCCCGCGGCTGCCCGGGCGCCCGCAGCCGGCGTGGGGCGGCCATGAACCTGTCGGCACCCTTCATCCGCTATCCCATCGGCACCTCGCTCATGATGGTGGGCGTCCTGTTCGCCGGGATGGTGGCCTATCTCAACCTGCCGGTCGCAGCGCTGCCGTCAGTGGACTTTCCGACCATCCAGATCTCGGCCCAGTTTCCTGGCGCCAGCGCCGAGACCATGGCGTCGTCGGTGGCGCAGCCGCTGGAGCGGCAGCTCGCGCAGGTGCCGGGCGTCGCGCAGATGACCTCGACGAGCGGCCTCGGCATCACCAGCATCAGCGTGCAGTTCGACCTCGACCGCAGCATCGACGCCGCGGCTAACGACGTGCAGGCCGCCATCAACGCCGCCAGCGGCCAGCTGCCAACCGGGCTGCCCTCGCCGCCGATCTACCGCAAGGTGAACCCGGCCGAATCGCCCATTCTGATCCTGTCGGTCACCTCCGATACCCTGCCGCTGACGGAGCTCAACGACAACGCCGACATCAAGCTCGCGCAGCAGATCAGCCAGCTTTCTGGCGTGGGCCAGGTCAACATCGGAGGCGAGCAGAAGCCCGCCATCCGCGTGCAGATCGACCCGGCGAGGCTGGTGGCGAAGAATCTCTCGCTGGAGGACGTGCGCGCCCAGCTCTCGATCGTCACCGTCAACGCGCCGAAGGGCAGCATCGACGGCGAAAGGCGCAGCTTCACGATCTACGCCAACGACCAGCTCACCGCCGCCGACGACTGGAACGACGTGATCGTGGCCTACCGCAACGGCGCGCCGCTCAGGGTGCGCGACATCGGCCGCGCCGTTCCCGGCCCGGAGGACGCCAAGAAGGCGGCCTGGGCCTCGGGCAAGCGCGGCTTGTTCCTCGTTGTCTTCAAGCAGCCGGGCGCCAACGTCATCGCCACGGTCAACCGGATCAAGGCCGAGCTGCCGCGGCTCCGGGCGGCCATGCCTCCCTCCGTCAAGGTGGAGGTCATGAGCGACCGCACGCAGACCATCCGTGCGGCCGTGGAGGAGGTGCAGGTCACTCTGCTGTTGTCGATCGCCCTGGTGGTGGGTGTCATCTTCGTGTTCCTCCGCACTGTGTGGGGAACGATCATCCCCAGCACGGCGGTGCCGCTGTCTCTTCTGGGCGCATGCGCACTCATGTACCAGCTGGGCTACAGCCTCGATAACATCTCCCTGATGGCACTCGTGATATCGGTCGGCTTCGTGGTGGACGACGCCATCGTCGTGCTCGAGAACATCATGCGCCACATCGAGGGTGGCATGAGACCGCTCGAGGCCGCGTTGAAAGGGTCCGGCGAGATCGCCTTCACGGTCCTCTCCATCAGCATCTCGCTGGTGGCGGCGTTCATTCCCCTTCTGCTGATGGGCGGCATCATCGGCCGCCTGTTCCGCGAGTTCGCCGTCACCGTGACGCTGTGCATTGCCGTGTCGGCCTTCGTCGCCCTGACCCTGACGCCGATGATGGCCTCGCGCTTTCTGCAGCCGATCCGCAATGGCGGGCACGGCCGGCTCTACCGGCTGAGCGAGCGCGGCTTCGAGCGGCTGCTCGGCGCGTACGAGCGCGGCCTCGATCTCGTGTTGAGGCACCAGTTCGTGACGCTGCTCGTGTTCCTGGCCACGGTGGCTGCGACCGTGCACCTCTTCATAACCATTCCCAAGGGCTTTTTCCCGCAGCAGGACACCGGCCTCATCACCGGCGTCTCGGAGGCCGGGCAAGATGTGTCGTTCGCCGAGATGATGCGGCGGCAGGAGGCGTTGGGCGAAATCATCGGCAGGGACCCGGCCGTCGCGACCTACGCCATGGCAATCGGCACCAGCGGCTCCACGCAGACCCTCAACACGGGGCGGTTTTACATCACCCTCAAGCCCCGTAACGAGCGCGACGTATCCGCGTTTCAGGTCATCGCCCGCCTGCGGCCGCAGCTGGAGAAGGTGGAGGGCGCGAAGCTGTTCCTGCAGGTGGCGCAGGATGTGACAGTCGGCGGCCGCATCTCGCGCACGCAGTTCCAGTACACCCTGCAGGACGCCAATCCCGACGAGCTGAACGAGTGGGCGCCCAGGATCCTCGAAAAGCTCAAGGCGCTGCCGCAGCTGCGCGACGTGGCGACCGACCAGCAGCTGGCAGGAACCACCCTCACCCTCACCATCGACCGAGACCAGGCCTCCCGTTACGGTCTGACGCCGCAACTCATCGACGACACGCTCTACGACGCGTTCGGCCAGCGCCAAGTGGCCCAGTATTTCACGCAGCAGAACAGCTATCACGTCATCATGGAAGTCCTGCCCGAGCTGCAGGGCGACGTGGGGAGTCTCGACAAGCTCTACATCAAATCGCCGACCACCGGCCAGCAGGTGCCGCTGGCCGCGTTCGCCAAGTGGACCACGCGCGAGACCGCGCCCCTCTCCATCAGCCACCAGGGGCAGTTCCCGGCCGTCACCATCAGCTTCAACCTGGCCCAGGGCGTGGCGCTCGGCACTGCGACGGACGCCATCCGCCAGGCGGAGCGCGAGATGCGCATGCCGGCGTCGCTGATAGGCACGTTCCAGGGCAACGCCCAGGCGTTCGAGGAATCGCTGCGCACCGTGCCGCTGCTCATCCTGGCCGCCCTGTTCGTCGTCTACCTGATCCTGGGCATCCTCTACGAGAGCTACATCCACCCGCTGACGATTCTCTCGACGCTGCCCTCGGCCGGCGCGGGCGCCATCGCCACGCTGATGCTGTTCGGCTTCGATTTCAGCCTGGTGGCGATGATCGGCGTGATCTTGCTGATCGGCATCGTCAAGAAGAACGGCATCATGATGGTGGACTTCGCCATCGCGGCGGAGCGCGAGGAGCGCCTCTCCCCGGCGGCGGCCGTCCGCAAGGCGGCGCTGCTGCGCTTCCGGCCGATCATGATGACGACGGCGGCGGCGCTGCTGGGCGCCGTGCCGCTCATGATCGGCTCCGGCACCGGCGCCGAGATCCGCCAGCCCCTCGGCTACGCCATGGTCGGCGGCCTGCTGGTGAGCCAGGCCCTCACGCTGTTCACCACCCCCGTGATCTACATCTACCTCGACCGCTTCTCCACTTGGCTGTTGGACATCACCTCGGCCGAGACCGCCCAGGAGACCCAGGAGGCCGATCGGCCGGCGGCGGAATGACGGACTCGCCGAGCTCCTGACCGAGCCTGATCTCCTGGATGTGCTCGCCAAGCAGGGAGCTTCACCCCTGAAGTCCTCTCCCGCCGAGTTCGGCAGCCGCCTGCAGGCCGACATCGGGAAGTGGGCCAAGGTCGTCAAGGCCTCCGGCGCCAAGATCAACTAGGCTGGGATGGCGCGCAGACGGGACGCCTCGATCACGACATAGGCCTCCTTGCCGACCGACCGTCGTCGCCGGCATCGGGCCGCACGACGGCTCCATTGCCGAGGCATCGTGGCGGCCACCGACCCGCGGACGAAGCGATGCCTGACCGGACGCCATGAGGCGATACCTGCCTATTCCTCCCCGCCAGGCTTGTGCCCCGAGGGTCGCTCCGGCAGCGCCGCCTTGAGGGCGCGCATATCGGCGGCGGAGGCGGTGGCCGCGGCGCCTTCGATGGCCCGGTAGCGGCCCACAACGTCGCGGCCAAGCTGCGTCAGGCGCGCCCCACCGCCGCCGGAGCCGCCCATCTGGGTCTCCACCAGGGGAGCTCGGAAGATGTGGTTCATCTCGTCCACCAGCAGCCAGGCGCGCCGGTAGGACATGCCCATCTCCTTGCCGGCGGCCGAGATCGAGCCGTGCTTGGAGATCAGCTCCATCAGCGCGATCTTGCCGGGCCCAAGGTATCCGAACGCGCCGAAGTCGATGCGGATTGTCAGCACAGACCGGCGCGCCTCGCCGCTCAGGGCCGCCGCGCGGCGCGTCGTCTTTCTCGGCGCGTGTCGCATATTCCTGCAGCTCGTCAGCTCTCGGATGGGGCGATATTGTGCCCGCGCCTGGTTATCACGTCGAAAACCGCGCCGTCGACCTGTCGTCAACATCATCGAGCGAATCGACCTGGACCTGGCCAAGCGCTTCGGGGCGAGCCGGCGCAAGCGCCCCGAAGTAGCGCCCGACCCGGTCCGGGCCCGGGTCGCTATTGGAACACCTCGTTGAACTTCTTCTTGATGCGGGCCGACTCCTTCTCGACATAGTCGTAATCGATCGGGACGATCTTGATCTTGTCGAGTGCCACGCCGTCCGCCGGCGGCGGGATGTCCTTGCGGGCCGCGTAGCCGCCGTCGGCGGGGAAGACCGATTGCGCAGCATCGCCGATCATGAACTCCGCGAGCGCCTTGGCGGCGTTGGGGTTGGGCGAGCCCTTGATGACGGCGGTTGGCGAGGGGATGACGAAGGTGCCGTCCTCGGGCAGGATGGTGACGATGGGATGGCCGGCCTTGCGGTCGTCGGCAGCGTAGCTGTCGAGCGCTCCCACCGCGATCAGCCGCTCGCCGCGCTTGAGGTTGTCGGACACCTGCTGGTTGCCCTGCACGATCATGATGTCGTTCTGGCGCAGCTTCTCGTAGTAGCCCCAGCCGCTGGTCTTGGACATCATGCCGACCACGGTGAGCTGCAGCGCGGTGAACGACGGGTCGGTCATGACGAGCTTGCCCTTGTATTTGGCGTCGGTGAGGTCGGCCCAGGTCTTGGGCAGGTCGGCGGGGCTGGCGAGCTTGTCGGAGCGGGCGTAGATGGTCATCAGATTGAGCCGCTGGGCCACGAAGTAGCCGTCCTTGTCCCGGCCCTCCTCGACGACCTTCTCGAAGTTCGCGGGCTTGAAGGCGACGAAGGTGCCCTTGCGGGCCAGCGCGGCGGTGGCGGCGGGGTCGGAGGTGGTCATCACGTCCACCGCCGTGCGTCCGGCTTGGCTCTCTTGCAGGAAGCGCCGCAGGATGGCCGACCCGCCGGAGCGGAACATCTCGACCTTGATGCCGGTCGCGTCCTCGAACAGCTTGGCGATCTTCTGCCCCTGCTCGATCGGCGTCGAGGTGTACCAGACGACCTTGCCCTCCTTCTTGGCCGCCGCCATGTCCACGTCGGACGCCTCTGCCGCGTGAGCGAGCACGAGAGCCAGGGCGCAGACCGTCGCCAGCGCAAGGATGCGTAAAAGCCCTCCCATCGTAACCTCCCTAGTGTGAATGCGAGCCCGCCGCGGTCGACGACCGCGGGAGAGCGCTTCCGCGCGTACCATGCGCCGCGCCGTTCCCTCTCCCCGCTTGCGGGGAGAGGGAGCCCGCGCTCACCCCCGATACAGCGGCGCGGGCTGCGAGAAGAAGCTCCAGAGGATGTGGTAGACCGTGAGGTAGTTCTTCTGCTGGAAGGACGCGTGGGAGATGCCGGGCATCGCCACGAACTGCTTGTCGGGGTTGGGCAGGCGCTCAAAGAAGCGGGCCAGGTCCTCGAAGCTGGCGATGCCGTCCCACTGGCCGCGCATGACGACGGTCGGTACCACGATCCTGGCCGGGTCCACCACCGGCAGCCTGGAGCACATGTCGACATAGGTGCCCGTCGGCACCGAGTCGTCGAGCGCCAGGATGGCGTCGGCGAACGCCTCGATCACCTTGTCCTCGGCGGTGCCGGGATGGTCGCGGTTGAAGATGCTGTAGACGAAAGCCTTGTCGATCGGGCGGCGGCTCTTGGCCTGGAACTCGGGGAGCTTCTTCTTGCGCTCGGCGAGCGTGGGGCTGCCCTCGCCGGTCCACACGAAGGCATCGAGCGCCAGCCGCTTCACGCGCTCAGGGTGGCGCTCGGCGAACAGCGCGGCGCGCAGCGCCCCCGAGGAGATGCCGTAGACCAGCAGCGGCCCAGCCCCGGTCTTGTCGAGGATGTACTGGGAGG
>DATMZP010000694.1:0-6730 GCA_035573595.1 Hyphomicrobiaceae bacterium | reverse complement strand
CCTGCTGCTCGGCCTTGAGCGCCGCGACCTGGCCGGCGGCGTCGGCGCGGGCCTGCTCGGCCTGGGTGAGGCGCGCCTGCATGTCGGCGAGCTTTGCCATGGCGGCGGCCTCGGCCTGGGCCTTGGCCTGCACCTGGGCCTCGCTCCGCGCCGCGGCGACGGCCTGCTCGGCCGCGGCGGCCATCTCGGCACGGGTCTGCGTTACGGCGGCCTCCCGCTGCTCGCGCATCCGCTCTTCGATGCGGCGGGCGATGTCCTGCCCGATCGGCTGCTCGCACAGCGGGCAGACGTCGCCCTGTGCATGCACGTGGGGCTTGGGCTGGCGATTGAGCTGGAGCAGGTTCATCCGAGGCGATCTCCTGACCGATACTATGACTTCTCTAAACTGAGTCGGTTGCCGGGCGGCCCCGGGCGCGGCTCTCTCCCCAGCCGCGAACCGCGCCTATGCGGCCTCCGCCTTGCTGCTCGCCGCCTCCCCGCCGGCGTCTGCGCCGGAGCCGGCGTCGGCCTCGCGCCGCAGTGCCCGGGCCTGCACGTCGATCTGGCGCAGCAGCGGCAACTCCGCTGTGGTGCCTTCCACCTCCAGCTCGGTGAAGCGCCGCGCCTGCGGCATGACGGAGTGCTCCAGGCTCCCCACCAGCTGATTGTAATGCTGCACCGACCGGCCCAGCGCGTCGCCGCAGCGGGAGATGTGGTCGGCCATTCTCGCGAGCCGCCGGTAGAGCTCGCGCCCCAGGTCGTGCACGGCTTGCGCGTTCTCGGCCACCTTCTCCTGGCGCCAGCCGTAGGCCACGGCCTTGGCGAGGGCGATCAGCGTGGCCGGGGTGACAATGACCACACCCTGCGCGGCGGCGTCCTCGAACAGGCAGGGATCGCGCTCGGCGGCAGCCGCGTAGAAATTGTCGCCCGGCACGAACATGACGACGAAATCGGGGCTCGGCACCAGGTCGCGGTAGGACTTGCCGGCCAGCCCCTTCACGTGCGCCCGGAGCTGGGCGGCGTGCAAAGCCAGATGGCGCTCGCGGTCGCCGTCGTCGGTGGCCTCCGCGGCATCCAGATAGGCGGACAGCGAGGTCTTGGCGTCCACCACAATGCGGCGCCCGCCGGGGAGGCGGATGATCACGTCGGGCCGGGCGGTTCCGCCGTCGCGAGAGAAGCTCTCCTCCGTCACGAAGTCGCAATAGGCACTGAGGCCCGACAACTCCAGGACGTTGCGCAGCGTCTGCTCGCCCCAGCGGCCCCGCGTCTTCGGGGCGGCACGCAGGGCGTTGACCAGCTTCGCCGTCTCGGCCCGCACGGCCTGCTGGGCCGCGGCCACGCCCCTGATCTCCGCAGACAGGGCGCCGAAGGCGTGGGCGCGCGCCCGCTCAAGCTCATCGACTTGGATCTTGTAGCCCTGCAGGGTCTCCCGCAGAGGTGTCACCAGGGTCTCTACGGCCTTCTGGCGGGCCGCCAGATCGGCCTCGGCGCCGCGCTTGTGCTTCTCCAGGATCTCGTTGGCCAGCTCGACGAAGCTGCCCTGGTTGGCACGCAGGGCGTCGGCGGCGATGCTCTTGAGGTCCTTCTCGATCTCGCCACGCACCTGGGCGAGCAGGGCAAGCTTCTCGGCGTGTCCCTGCGACTGCTCCCGCAGCCGGGCCGCGAGCGCGGCGTGGGCCACCTGCTCCGTCTGCAACCGCTCCCGCCACATGTCCGCATCGCGGCGCGCAGCGGCCAGCTCCTCGCAGCGCGCCGCTTCGGCCTCTTGCGCGACGACCAGCTCGGCGCGCAAATGCCTCCGCATCGCATGCAGCACAAGCCCGCCGGCGGCGGCGCCAAAGCCGCCGCCGGCCAGGAAGGCCAAGATCAAGTCCATGGCTCCACCCAGAACGCTGACAATCCCCGTTCGTTCAATCTATGTTCATTATTTGTTCAAAGCAAGCGGAGAATCGCCCCCCGAAAGGATCGCTCCTCCCCTTGTCGCTGCGCTGCGCCGCCCGGCGGCGGTCTCCCGGCTCATGCAGGCTCGCCATGACGGCTGACGTCGAGACCATCGTCGTCGGCGCCGGCGTGGTCGGGCTGGCGGTGGCGCGGGCGCTGGCCCAGGCCGGCCACGAGACGATGGTGCTGGAGCAACACGGGCTGATCGGGTCGGAGACCTCCTCGCGCAACAGCGAGGTGATCCATGCGGGCATCTATTACCCGCCGGGCAGCCTGCGGGCGGTGCTGTGCGTGCGCGGCAAGGAGCTGCTGTACCGGTTCTGTGCCGAGAACAACGTGGCCCACGCGCGCTGCGGCAAGCTGCTGGTGGCCACGCACGAGGGCCAGCTGCGCAAGCTTTCTGCCATCAAGGAGACGGCCGAGAGGAACGGCGTCACCGACCTGGAGCCGCTTGGACCCAATGCGGCGCGGGCGCTGGAGCCGGAGCTGGCCTGCGTAGCGGCTCTGGTGTCACCGTCCACCGGCATCATCGACAGCCACGGCTACATGCTGGCCCTGGAGGGCCACATCGAAGCCAACGGCGGCTCGGTGGTTCTGCGCTGTCCGGTGGAGCGGATCGAGCGCACGGGCGACGGCCTCTACCGGCTGACCACGGGCGGCGAGGCGCCCGGCGCCATCGCGTGCCGGAACCTGGTGCTGTCGGCCGGGCTGCTCGCGTCGAAGCTCGCCCGCACGCTGAGCCATGGCGAGGGTTACAGCGTGCCGGAGACCTACTACGCCAAGGGCCAGTACTACGCGCTGTCCGGCCCGTCGCCGTTCAAGCGCCACATCTATCCCTTGCCGGACGGCGCCTGGCTGGGGCTGCACGCCACGGTAGACATCGGCGGGCGCTGCAAGTTCGGCCCCGATATCGAGTGGATAGATGCGATCGACTACGGCTTCGAGCCGGAGAAGCTGCAGACATTCCTGGGGTTCATCCGCAGCTACTATCCGGGCCTCGACGAGGGCCGGCTGCACCCCGACTACACCGGCATCCGCCCCAAGCTCTACCGCGAAGGCGAGCCGGTGCCCGACTTCGCCATTCACGGCCCGGAGAGGCACGGCATGCCTGGCCTGGTGGCGCTCTACGGCATCGAGAGCCCCGGCCTCACGGCCTCACTGGCGATCGGGGATGTGGTGGCGGCGATGTTGCCGCAGGCTCGCGGGAGATGAGGCGCCGAGACGCGCGCCTCAAGCCAAAGCTTCCACCCGTCATCCCGGAAGCTGATCTGCTGCGAGGCTGTCCGGGACCTGGTAAGGCGCGTGGGCGACACACCTTGCGAGATCCCGGATCACGATTCCTGCGCGTCATGACCTCCGCCTCGTCTTCGGCTGGCCCCTCTCCTCGTCGCAGCCGGGGCCGGGGCCGTTGCCGTGGGGGTGGTTGCGCAGGATGAGCCCGGCGAGCTCGTCGTAGGTGGCGCGCTGGCTCGCCGGATAGCGCATTTGCCAGCCGTGCATGGAACGGCCGTCGCAGGAGAAGGTGACGCGCTCCAGGAACACCTCGTCGCCCAGCGTGCCGGAAAGCGCGAACCAGTGCTCGCGCCGCGCCGCCGGCTTGAACTTGGCGCCGGCGTAGCGGTCCTTCATCAGCACGCTGCGGTAGCCGCCGGGCGTGATCCCGGCGGTGTTCTCGGCGGCGACGATGCGCAGCACCGCCTGGCCATCGCGAGAGACGAAGGTGCTCACGTGGGCGTCGCTTCTCGCCGCGTCGAAGGCGAGGAGGCCGGCGGGATAGCGCAGCGCGAAATCGAAGCGGGCGTCGCGGTAGGTCCGCCAGATCGTGGCGCGTGCGGGGTCGAGCGCGGCGGCGGGGCCGTTGTCGGGCAGCGGGCGGCCCGGCACGCGGCTCTGCGGGAGGCCGGCTGCGGTGCCGCCGGCTCGCGCGGCCGCCACGCCGGCCGCCGGCGGCGTATCGCGGCGCAGGACGGCGGCGACGACGGCGGCAGTCACCGCGAAGCTCAGGAGGCCGCTGGCGGCGATGATGACGAGGCGGCGGCGCAGCTCGTCGCGCCGCTGCGCCAGGTCGCGGTCGTAGGCGGCGCGGGCCTCGGGGTTGGCGAGCGTCGCATAGGCGCGGTTGATCTCGGCAAGCTGCCCGGCGCCGGCGGCGTCGCCAGCGTTGAGGTCGGGATGGAGGCGGCGGGCGAGCGAGCGGTAGGCCTCCTTGATCTGCCGCTCGTCCGCG
This sequence comes from Hyphomicrobiaceae bacterium, assembly GCA_035573595.1. Taxonomy (GTDB): domain Bacteria; phylum Pseudomonadota; class Alphaproteobacteria; order Rhizobiales; family Hyphomicrobiaceae; genus AWTP1-13. Next base: position 2,583 of record DATMZP010000694.1, on the reverse strand, counting down.
CCGGGAGCAACACCCAGCGCCTCGTAGAAACTGAGCACCTCTGCGCTCCTCGTATCAGCCGACGCCTGCCGCACGCGCGAAAGAGCACACGCGCCGGCGGGCGGCACTTTCCGCCCGCCAGTGAGCGTCATGGGTTTCAGCGGCCCGGACCCCGCACCCCGCTGTCGACGGAGCCTTCATGCCACCGCCCCGTGGCCGGAGCGTGGTGTCCGGAGCGATCGCGCCCGCGAGGGTGTGGATAACTTGGCCAGCCGGGCCGGCTCCGGGCCGACCGCAAGGCAGCGCGGGCCCTTCGTGCGCTATCGGATATCCTGCATTGAGGAGGCGCCGTGCCCCGGTTGGCGATGGCGTGTTAGCGATGGGGTTGCGGCAGACAGCCCAAATGGGCTGAATGGATGCTGTTCCGGGGCTGAAGGCAGGAGAGAGGCGCCAGCGATGGAGGAAGCAGCATGGGCATCGGTGCACTGGCCGCGGCGGCAACCGTTGGAGCCGCGGTGCTGATGGGACAAGCCAACGCCGCGAAGGCCGCCGAGATCGCCGTCTTCGCCACCACGTCGCTGCGGCAGGCGCTGGAGAAGCTGGGGCCGCAGTTCGAGCGCGCCTCGGGGCACAAGCTCAATTACCAGCTCGGCACCTCGGCTCCGCTCAAGCGGCAGATCGATGCCGGCGGGCCGTTCGACCTCGCCATCCTGGTGCCGGCCTCGCTGGACGCCCTGATCAAGGAGGGCAAGGTGCAGCCGGAGACACGCGTGGACGTGGCCCGCTCCGCCATCGGCGTGGCGGTGAAGGCCGGCTCGCCGAAGCCCGAGACGGACACCGCCGAGGCCCTCAGGCGCACGCTGCTGGCGGCGAAGTCCATCTCCTATTCGGGGGAGGGCGCGAGCGGCAAGTACTTCACGGGCCTGCTGGAGCGGCTGGGCATCGCCGCCGAGGTGACTCCGAAGCTCCGACCGCTGCCGAGCGGCGAGGCGGTGGCGCCGGTAGCCAAGGGCGAGGTGGAGATGGCGGTGATCACGCTCGCCAACATCCTCGGCGTGCCGGGCGTGGAGATCGCCGGCCTGCTGCCGCGGGATATGCAGCACTACACCGTCTACACGGCCGGCGTGGCCACGACCTCAAGGCATGCGGAGGCCGCCAAGGCGCTGATTGCGCTGCTGATGGCCCCGGACACGACGCCCGCCATCGAGGCTGCGGGGATGGAGCGGGTCGGGCCGTAGCAGGGATGCGGGTCGTAGGGTGGGTTAGGCCCGAAGGGCCGCAACCCACCATGCCGGAGGCTGCCAACGGTGCGTTACGCGCTTCGCGCTAACGCACCCTACAGCTACTACAGCTACGGCATTACAGGCACAGCCGGTTGTACGCCGCGCACTTGGGGAGAGGGCCGGTCCTGGTCAGCTCGAACAGGTAGTTGCCGCTGGGTCCGCGGTCGATGAACTCCACCGACCTGAAGCCGAGGGCGCGTGCGCGCTCCAGGACGGCGCCCTCGGTCACGGCGCGGTGGACGAAGGCCTGCGAGAACTGGCCGAAGAACATCAGCGCCGGAACCGGGCCGGCCTGGCCTTCCTCGTGCACGCGTACGCTCGCGGGCATGCCGTTGGTGAGCAGGATGCGCTCCAGCCCCTGGGCGTAGACGAGGCGCTCGTTGCGCAACGCGCGATCGAACGCCGCCTTCGGGTCGACCTTGGATTCTGCCCTGGAATCGACTGGGGCCAGGGAGCTTGTGGAGATGGCCGAGGTGCCCGGCCGCGGGGCTTCGCGACCAGGCGTCTCACGCCCGGGCGCCGCCGACGGCCCTGGCTCGGTTGCGGTGCCGTAGGCGACATTGCTCGCCTCGGTTCGTTCGTGCTCGGCGGCGCAGCCTGCCAGGAGGATCAGCGCCGCCAGGAGAGCGTGCTTCATCGTCGGTTCCCCTACGACCTACGCGAGACACCTGTTGTGAATGACCGGTTGAGAGCTATGCGATTCTCCGGTGCGGCGGGTCGCGTGGCGGCCACAGGCGTGCGCGATCCCCAGGCCAGATGCCGCGTTTTCCCCTCGCGATCGGCGGGGAAGGGCGCGTTGCCAGCGTCGGGGGCCTTTGGTTAAGTGCCAGCCAGGGTTGGGGCCAGGGTTGGGCCCAAGGTTGGCCCAAGGTTGGCACGGGGCCTCGGGGCATCGACAGCGAGACAACCGCAATGGGGGAGGCGCACGTGGGAAGCCCGCTGTTCGCAACGCCTGAGATTGCACACGAGTGCCGCCCCGACGGCACCGTGGTGCTCCGCTCGACGCGGGAGCCGGGGCCGGCTCCGCGGTCGTTGGGGGCGCTGCTGGAGCGGTGGGCCGCCGCCGACGGGCGCCGCGTCTTCATGGCCGAGCGCGATCCCGCAGGCGCCTGGCGCCGCATCAGCTACGCCGAGGCGGCGCGGGCGGTGAACGGCATCGCCCAGTCGCTGCTCGATCGGCGGCTGGGGCCGGAGCGGCCGGTGCTGATTCTGGCCGACAACGGCATCGACCATGCGCTCGTGATGCTGGGCGCCCTGCACGTGGGCGTGCCGGCGGTGCCCGTCTCCACGGCCTACGCGCGGCTGAACCAGGATTTCGGCA
>DATMZP010000693.1:0-3049 GCA_035573595.1 Hyphomicrobiaceae bacterium | reverse complement strand
CCCCCCGAGCCCGAGGCCCGCGAGCACCAGCCCCGCGAGCACCACGCGGGACGTGACCGTCTGGACGCCCATCAATTCAGAGCCGTCACTTTGCAAAATGCCCAAGGTGCGTACACTTCGAGCGCGACCCGCTCTTCCACGCGGATTGTCAACACATTTTTCGCATAGGTGTCGTTGTGCGAGTCCGACACGTCGATGCGGACGCCATCGCGCCGCGAGATGTGCGAGTAGAGGGCGAAGTCGCCCAGGAGCGCGGTGTTGGCCACGATGGCCGGCGTCTGAATCACCGGCTTGCCCCACAGGCGCTCGACGCCATCCTCGGTCGGCGGGGCAATCAGGTACTGCCCGGTGGTGGCGACCGACAGGCGAATCCTTTCCCAGTTGATGGGGTTCATGACGATGCCGCCCGGTTCCGCCATGCCGGTGAAGCGCACAAGCTGCATCGCGTGGTAGATGGCGTCCTGGTTCGGCTCGGTCGTGCGGGCGTAGGCTTGGAGCCCGGGGCGGGTGAGGAAGCCCTGGAGTTGCGGGCTGGTGCCGGTGCCCGACAGCAGCTGGAGTTCCTCGGCCATCTGGAGCATGGTCGTGAGGCGGTTGTTGATGTACTGCTGGATGCCGTCCACGTCCTCGAGCTGCTGCATGGTGACCGGCAGCAAGTGGGCGATGACTTCGAGCGGCACGGTGACGCGGGTGAGCGCGAGCGCCGATTCGGGCTTGGCCGCGCCTTCGGCCACGGGCGCCGCCGCGTTGGTGAACGTGCTCTCCTGCATGAACATGACGGCGGGCTGGGTGGTCGTGGACTGGGGCACCAGATCGCCGACGACGGGGCGGCGCTGCGCGGAGAGCACCGTGCGCTGGGGGCCGGTGGCATAGGGCAGCCAGCCGGCCGCCGTGGTCATGAGCGTTTTGAGCTCGGCCTGGTGGGGGAGGTCCACGCTGAACGACGAGCGGCCCTGGGCGATGTTGTCCTGATAGGCCTTGGTCGCGGTGAACCGCTCGCCGACCGACTTGGGCGCTTCGGGGAGCGCGAGGCCGGGGGCGCCGCCGCCCGGATGGACCATCGGCGTCGCGGGCTCGGTGAGGTGCCGCTCGCGCGCCTTGGCCTCGGCGCGGATGCGCTCCACCTCGGCCAGATCGTCCACCGCTTTGCCGAGGGCGTTCAGCTCGGCATGGCTGGTGCGAATGGCGTCGATCTCGGCCGCGGTATAGTCGCCGTCCGGCTTGGCATGGAGCAGCGCGTAATGGGCATCCTGCTTCGCGTGGAACCGGCCTTCGGCCTCGACCTGCGCTGGTGTCGCCATCGTGTCCAGACTCCTTCCGTCTGGACACTGGCCACAGGGGCACGGGTCACTTCGGGGCCGCCCTAGTCGAGCGGCGGCTGCTCATCCCGCACCGCGAGGCGGCGCGCATCGGTCCCGAACACCCACCGCTTGCACTTGCAGAGGGTGCCGAGCACCTGGCCGAACTCCGCGCGCTCCGCGCGGAACAAGAGATGCCCCGACACCGGGCAGCGCACGGGAATGAGGCGCGGCGGCGCCTGCACGGCCATCTAGCCCGCCCGGCCCAGGCGCTGGGCTTCCCACAGGTAAAAGTCCCGCCGCAACTGCTGCACCGCCCCGGCCGTGCTCGGCGGCGCGGTCTCCGTGAGCAGGCCCTCGAGGTCCGTGGCGCCCGCGTGCAACTGGTCGCGGAGCTGCTCCAGGCGCGACCGCCGCGCCGCACTGATGGCGCGGCCTTCCTTGAGCTCGGCGAGCCAGCCGCCGAGCTGCCGCAGCCAGAGCGGATCGTCGAGGTCGGGGGTCTGCGCCTTCGCCGCCGTCACGCCCGCGTCCCGCAAGGCCGGCACCGTGACCAGCGACGTTTCGTAAAGATCAATCTGCTTGAGGAGCCGCGCCGACGAGGTCTGCTCAGCGTCGGCCACGGAGTACCCAATCGAGAGCCCGACGAACTTGCCGCGCTGCAGCCGCTCCAGGGTGCGCGTGCGGGCTTGCTGGGAGGCGGGGTCGGAGTGGAAATCGGCCTCGAGGTACAGGCCCGTGTCGTCCTCGGTCGCCGTGCGGATGGTGGCCACCGGGTCGAGCCAGTCGTGGCCCCAGGCGATAAAGCCCCGCTCGAGGAACTGGGGGATGGTCGCCGCATAAGCGCCCTTGAGCACGACGTCCTGCTGACTGTCCAAAATGCCGAACAAACTGGCGTAACCCGCAAAGCTACCGGCGCCGGCGTGGCCCATCGTGCCGTCCGTGACCGCGAGCACCTTGCGGTCCATGCGCACCGCCCCCTGTCACACAAAAACCGCGGCTGGCCCCTCTGCAGGTAGCCTACCGCGGCTGCGCCGCTTCTATGCTGTTTCCCGGAACGGCACTAGCGTAGCACACTAGCGGGGGCGTGGCAAGCCCCGCACGGAGAGGGTCTGGTATTGCTGGCAGTTGCGGCAGATGATGGCGACATGCGCCTCGCCCCGGGCTTTGAACAACAGCACCGCACACCGGCCACAGCGCACCTCGCGCAGGGCGGGACGGTCGGCCCGGTGTAACGCCATCTAGCGCCCCTCCGCGTCCACCCGTTCCTCGAGTGCCCGGAGGCGCTGATACAACGCCCACGCCACGTCCCCGAGCTGCCAGTCGAAGCGCGCCTCAAACGGCAAGCCCAGATACGCCGCCAGGTCGCGCGCTAGTACCTCTTGCTCCTCAGACGACAGCTGCGTAAATCGCGGCTGATCCATCGCTACCGCCCCTCCGCCTGCGGCTCCGTGGTCATCGCCGCCCTCATGCCGCCGCCACGGTATAATGCAAGTGTCCCCGCACGGTTGCCACCGCCGGGGACGTGACACCGAACGATTGGAGCGTCCGATGCCTCCTCAGCGTACCAGAAACATCCCCCAGTGGGTCTGCCAGACCTGCGGCACCACCTTTGCGCGGTACATCGAGAAGAACCGCCTTGGTGCCGGGCGCTACTGTAGCCATGCCTGCGCGGCCGCAGGCCAACAGCGGCGCGTCGCCCGCATCTGTCTGGCCTGCGGCACCGCATTCGCGGCGCATGCTTGCGATGT
>DATMZP010000692.1:0-3293 GCA_035573595.1 Hyphomicrobiaceae bacterium | reverse complement strand
ATGCGCCGGTCGCTGTTCTTGAACAGCTCGACGATGAACGCACTGTCGGCGTCCTCGTACAGGTTGAACGGGTTGAAGTAGATCGGGACGGGCGCGTTGAAGAAGCGCTTGACGTTCTCCCGGTCCGCCTCCGCCGTCCTGGCATCGTAGGCGACGCGCGAGGCCGGCACCGGTGCCAGCCAGGTGCACAGCAGCTGCCCGTTGCGTTGCAGCATCCCCTCCAGCTCCCGCTGGTCGACGCCGCGGGCGATCGCTTCCTCGGTCTCGGTGCCGCCGGCGAAGGCGCGGCCGACGCTGCCCGTCGTGAGGGTGGCGACCGACGGCACGGCAAGCGACTTGGGCTCCCGCGGCAGAAGGCGCAGAGCCCGCAGGACCCTGGCGATCGGCTTCATCACGGCCCTGACGATGCGGGCGATGGGTCTGGCAACGGCCACGACGGCTCGCCTGACGACCTGGAAGGCGATCCTGGGCAGCACGAGCAGCAGAGCCAGGACGAAGATGCCCAGCAGCAGGATGAGGCCGGAGTGCAGGCCGCTGGTTGAGCCGGGGACCTGCGCTACGCACGATTCGACGGCGCCCCCGCCGGCGAGCGCGGTCGCGACCCAGATTGGCCGGATTGACGAGGCCCCACGCGTCGAGAACAGCGGCCCAACCCGAAGCATTGCGACCCCCTAAGCAGGATTAATCCACGAATTGCCGGCGTATGCCAGTCGCGTGATTTGCCTACGGGCACGATCGAGCAAGCTTTGGGGTACGCGTCGCGACTGTGGCGCCGCCCCGCCAGACATTATACTGAGCTGTGCGATACTGAGCTATGCGGCGCTTGGGGGTCCGACCCTGCGCAACCGACTTCAGTCCGTGCCCGCGTCTCCGGCTGCTCAACGGGTAAGGACGTAAAGACGCAAGGTATTAGAGCGTTCTGGCAACACGCAAACCCACAAAGCGGAGGCGGTCGCCGAAACTATGCGCGTTGCGGCAGCCGGAGCCGTAGATGAACTGGCCCCAAGTCCCACCGCGCAGAACGCGCCAAGACGGATTGCCGCCGACCCAGACGGAGCCGTCCTGAGGGGCACCTTGATAGTTCTCGTGCCAGTTGTCCTCGCACCACTCCCTGACGTTGCAGTGCCCCTGATAAAGGCCCCACGGGTTTGGCTTGAAGCTATCGACCGGAAGCGTTTTGCCCTCGAAGTTCCCCTGACCTGTGATCGACTCGCCCCACCAAAACGTTGTGGTGGTACCGGCCCGGCAGCAGTACTCCCACTCAGCCTCTGACAGCAGCCGATAGGCTTTGCCGGTCTTCTCCGAGAGCCATCGCACGTAAGCAATGGCGTCCCCCCAGGACACGTTAATGACCGGCCGCTGCCCACGACCCCAGCCCTCATCTCCCGGCCGGTGCGCCAGCCCCGCGGCATCCCATTCGGCGAAGGTGACACCGCGACGCGCGCGACTGTGAACGGCGCCTTGATGATAACCCTGTGCCGCGGTTTCCCCTTATCGTCGTACGACGCGCCCATCGAGAACTCGCCCGCCGGGATCACGACCATCTCCGGCCCAACGTCGATGTCCCTGAACCACTCCATCGTGCCTGCACCTGGCTTGAACCAGCCGTCCGGTGCGCCGTGCACCAGATTGGCGGGGCAATCCACCTCGATGCGGCCTTCGGCGCGGTAGCGGTCTGCGGCGGTCGGTGTGCGGACGACGCTGGGGGCATGCGCGACCGGCGGAACCGTGGCCGCGGGCTCAGGCAGCGGGCGCGGGCCCTGGCGCGCCTCCAATGGGGCCTCCAGGGCGAACGCTCTGAGAGGCAGCGCGCGGAAGCGGCGCCAGATGGCATCGTATTCCTGCAGGGCGCGGAAGTTGGGTTGCGGGTCGCGACCCACCTTGGCGGCGATGGCCGCCAGCAGGCCGTCGAGTTGGTGGCTGCGGGGCGAGCCGTCCCAGTCGGCGAGGTCGATGTAGTCCAAGAGGCGGTTGCCCGCGGGAAGCTCGCAGTCGTCGATTTTAGCGGGGATGAGGATGCCGAGTCTCTTGGCGAGATCGACCTCCTCGTGCACCCATTCCGAGCGCACCGACAGCGTGCACCACAAGACGATAAGCGCCCTGGCAGCGCGAATGCGCGCGTCTATCTGGAGGGCGAAGTTCCTGCCCTTCACCAGCTGGTAGTCGAACCAGACCGTGTAGCCGTAGCGGCGCAGCGTCTCGGCCAGGTGCTCGGCCGCGCGACGGCGCTCGCTCTTGTAGCTGATGAAAATCTCCCCCGACGCATCGTCCATGAGCGTTCAATTTCTGTAAGAAGCCTTTGTCGGCCCCAACATATGCGCGACGTTGTAGGCGTTAAAGCGGTGTCGGCTGGGTGGGGGCAAAGAAATCGCTTGGGGAGGGAAGCCCCGGGCTCCGGGATGCCGCCGTGCCCGCGGCCGTCAAGGACAAGCGCCTTCAGGGCGGCTCGGTAGGAACCTACGATAGGGTTTGCCGTGGGGTCAGACCCGCAGGGGTCTGACCCCAAATCTCACGTCTGCGGATAGGGTTCCAGGCCGCCGCGGCCGGGCTCGGGGCGGGGCGGGCGCGACTTGCCGGCGGCGGGGACGGCAGGACCGGCAGGGCCCTTGGTGTCCTCGTAGTCGTTGTTGCGCACGATCGGCTCGCCGCGCAGCACCTTGTCCACCTCGTCGGCCGACAGGGTCTCGTGCTCCAGCAGGGCCTTGGCCAGCTTGTGCAGGTCGCCCACGTGCTCGGTGAGGATGCGGCGCGCGGTCTGCTCGCCGGCCTCGACCAGGCTCCGGATCTCGTCGTCGATCAGCTTGGCCGTCTCCTCGGACATGTTGACGGTCTGCGTCACCGAATGGCCGAGGAACACCTCCTGCTCGTTGCCGTGGTAGCGCACGCGGCCCAGCTTCTCCGACATGCCCCATTCCATCACCATGGCGCGGGAGAGGCGCGTGGCCTGCTGGATGTCGCCGGTGGCGCCGTTCGTCACGTTGTCCGGCCCGAAGATCAGGATCTCCGCCTCGCGCCCGCCGAACACCGAGGCCAGCCGCGATACGCAGTATTGCCGCGTATAGCTGAGGCGATCGCGCTCCGGCAGGTTGACGGTGACGCCGAGCGCACGCCCGCGGGGGATGATGGTGACCTTGTGCAGCGGGTCGTGCTGCGGCACGTGCATGCCGACGATGGCGTGGCCGGCCTCGTGGTAGGCGGTGAGCCGCTTCTCCTCCTCCGTCATGATCATGGAGCGGCGCTCGGCGCCCATCATCACCTTGTCTTTGGAGTCCTCGAACTCGGCCTGCGTGACG
>DATMZP010000691.1:0-5844 GCA_035573595.1 Hyphomicrobiaceae bacterium | reverse complement strand
CATGTCGATCTCGCAGAAGCCGGGCGGCGGATCGGACCAGTCGTTGAACGTGCGGATCGGCACCTCGCGCCGGATCGCCGAGTAAAAGCCGACGCGCCGCCGCCGGCCGCCCACGGCCGCGACCTTCACGTCGACCAGCATTCGATCGATGGTCGCAGCACTCACCGACAACACCAGCGCACGCTCATTGCGCGACAGCGTCAGCCGGCCGTGCCGCTCGAGCGCCGGCAGCAGCGTGGGGATCATCACCTTGAGCCGCTTGCCGCACACCCGATCGGACGCCTCCCACAGCGCCGTCACCGCGTCCCGGATCGCGGCGTCGTATCGTCGCTTGCGCGGCACGGTCTCGGCCGCCTGCGTCGGCGGCTTCCCTCGCAGCGCCCGCACCGAATGCTTGCGATGCCAGCCTGTCACAGCCGTCAGCTCGTGGAGAATCCGGCCCTTCTCACGCCGCCCCGCCGATCGGTAGCGCTCCACCACCGCCGACACCACCTCGCGCCGCGCGCCCATGCTGATGTTCCCCGCCATGGACGCCAGCGATCCGATTCGCCAGCGCCGCCCCAGTCATGGCAGCACTTCTTCGGTAACATTCTCGATGAGGCAATGCGCCCCTGATCGGCGTCCAATCTTGACCCCTCCACTGTGTGCGTCTTCCGCTGCTCAAGGCCGGAGTTGCGGAGCGTAGCGGAGCAACGGAGGGCTTGAGCAGCGGGTCGCGCTTGGATGCCGATAGGGGTCAATGCGTGGCGCCGATCCGCACGCCAGCGCCATACCGTGGTCCTTCGGCAACACGGTGAATCCGGGTCAAGAATACGCATGCCGGCGGCTCGTTGGGACGGGTTAAGTGCCCCCGCAACCTGAAGGAATCGCTGCAGCGCCGAAGGCCAAGTCTTGCCAAGAGCCAGGATCATTCGTGCAACCGACACCTACCGTCCTTATCACTTGGAGCCCCGTCCAGTTCCTCTGTTCGGTCTGAGCGCCGTTCCTCCGTCTCGGCCTGCCGATCAACAAGGCCGTCGCGCGCAGAGGCTGTCAAGGATGGCCGTCAGGCCACCGCAAGCGTGTCCTTGATGGCCGCGAGCACGATTCCAAGGTTGAGCCTCGCCAGGCGCCATCCAAATTCACAAAGCGATTGCAATGACATATGTGTTCGCTGTTTCATCCCGCTTGGCTCACCAAGCGAGGGCATGACTTATTGTTGTTGTGATGAGATTTTGCGGAGCTGCTCTTTCTCGTCTTTCCCTGAGGGCGGCGATGTCGGCCAGGTCTTGGCGGCGTTGGGTGGCCCGACGCTCGTAGCTGGCGCGGTTCTTTCGGCAGATCGGGCTGTAGGGCCTGCCGCGACGGTCGATCTCGACAGCGAGATCGGCGCCGGCTGCCCTGATCTCTCCTTCCACATGGCCACGCACCCGCTCGGCAGCCTTGAGCATCCACGTCTCGGTCGAGGGAAGACCTCCACACGTCCGGAGGCACAGAAATCGCCCGGCCGCTGGACCGCGCCCCTTCACAATGCCCGGCATCATTTCCCCTCTCGTGCTGGCGCTGCGACGCCGCGGTAGCACTTGCTCAGAAATTGAAAGACGTCTGCTGCCCGCCGTTCGAAAACCCGACCTGGACGCCTTCCAGGCCGAGCATCCGAATCTTGGCTGCCGCGCCCCCCGGAGCCGAAAACCCACCAATCTTGCCGCCGGCGGCCAGGACCCTGTGACACGGGATGATCAACGGGATCGGATTTCTCGCCATGGCTTGACCAACGTCGCGCGCAGTCTCCGGCCCACCGCCCAGCTCCCCGGCGAGGGTGCCATAGGTGGTCGTCTGCCCCCATTTGATACCTCGTGCCGCAGCGTAGACACGTTTGAAGAACTCATCCTGTCCATCGAGATCGAGCTCGAACTGCGCAAAATCCGTCTCGTTGCCCTCGAAATAGCGATTCACGGCGGCTATCGCCTCGCCCACCACGGGAGTCGGCACCCCCGGTTCGGCACCCGGCGTCCGACGCCGCAACATACGCTCGGCGTCCTCCGCAGTCTTGGCCGGAAGCAGCAAGCGTGCGATGCCTGCGTCGCTCCAGGCAATGCCGCAGAAGCCGTTTGCGGTCTCGAAGATAAGAAAGTGCAGGTTGCTCATGGCGTGGCCGCTCTCGTGTCGCTGCCCCATGAGTTAGTGGATCAGGATGGGAACGCAACCCGATACATGCGCGCAACCCAGGCCCAGCCGATGCTGCGGACCTCGCCGGACCTCGATCGTCTCCCGGACACGATCGAGGTCCAGTCGCGGCGCCGTCGAGGCTGAGCGACGATCCCGTCAAACGTGGTGATGGGGGTTTCGGATAGCAGTCGGACGCCGGCGCGCATCCGGGTTCCGGCTTTGTCGTATCGGGCGCGTCTGCAATCGCGCGGGCGCTTTCAGCAAGCAACGGCCGCCGTATCCAGAGATCGAGGGCGCCGCATCGGCCCTTGTGCGCGAGTCGGGACCGCACCGCAATGCGCGGGGGAAATCCACAGGAACGGGCGGGGGCCCCGTGGCGGACATATGGCAGGCAGGGCCTTGGCCGGCATACTGGGCGCTGGAGCGATTCCGTCTGTGAACGGGCAGCGGAGGTTGCCGCGTGCGCCACGCGGCGGCCGGGGCGTCGCGGAGCGTGAGTTCGCTCCGGCGCGTCGAAGTGGGACGGCGAGGTCGATGGCAAGCACGGCATTGCGCCAGCGGGACCTGTTCGAGGCGCCGCTCGACCCAGTCGAGGTCTGGGTCGAGCGGCTGACTGGGGCGTTCGCGGACGCGAAAGCGGACACATCTGTCCTGGCGCTCGCGGAGGCAGCGGTTGCGGCCTGTCCCACCAACCTCGAACTCTTGTTGATGGCCGCCATGGCGGCGGTGCTCGACGGGCACCCTAAGCAGGCGCTCGTCTTCCTCGACCGGTCCTCCAGGTGGGGGAGGGCGCCAGCGGCGCATCTCCTGCGCGCCCTGGCGCTCAATCAACTTGGCAGACGTGCCGCAGCCAAGGCGCTCTTGCAGCAGCATGAGCTGACCGACCGGCGCGCTGCGCTCTCCGTGCTTCCGCGCGGCTTCCCATGCTTGCTGCAGCTGACCGCGCCTGTGGACAGCATCATGAGAGGGCCAGCGCAATCCCCTGTCCGGCGCCCGGTGGAGGTCGCGCAGGTCCCCGCCCGCCGCCAAGCCGGAGCGAGGCCCGCAGAGCCCCGTGGTGCCGCCGTTCGAACGCGGCCTCAACCCCAAGTGCCGGCAGCGCCGGCTGCGGCGCGGCCGGCACCGCCGCCGCCCTTGCCGCGCGTCGAGGTCGAGATTCCGTTCACGATGGAGATCGACCTGGCGGCGCTGTCGTCGGTCGACACTGGCCAGCCGGAGCAGGACGGCCGCAGGTTCGGGCTGCGCGAGCGTCTCGCGCACCTGGGCCTTGCACAGGGCTTCGACGAGCTGCTGTGCCTGCCGCATCTCGCGGGCTTCGAGCCGCTGTGGCATCAGCTCGAGACCGTACGCAAGGTGCTCAAGCAGTTCCGCGGCCGCGTGCTTCTGGCCGACGAGGTGGGCCTCGGCAAGACCATCGAGGCCGCGATGGTGCTCAAGGAGTACGCGCTGCGCGGCATGGCCGAGCGCACCCTGGTGCTGACACCGGCCTCGCTTGTCGGCCAGTGGCAGGAGGAGCTGGCGAGCAAGTTCGGCCTGACGTTCGCGACCACCTACGAGCCTTCCCTGCGCGAGGACCCCGAGGCCTTCTGGAGCCAGAACCGCATCGTTGCCTCGATCGCCACGGCCCGGCGCCGCGAGCACGCCGAGCACCTGCGCGCGCGCACCTTCGACATCGTCATTGTCGATGAGGCGCATCACCTGCGCGACCGCTCGAGCCAGAGCTGGAAGCTCGTGGATGCCCTCAACAAGCGCTTCCTGCTGTTGCTGTCGGCGACGCCCGTGCAGAACGACCTGATCGAGCTCTACAACCTGCTGACGCTGCTCAAGCCCGGCATCTTCAAGACGCAGAAGGAGTTTCGCGCCGCCTACATGACCCCGGGCAAGCCGCGCCAGCCGGCGAACCCCGAGCGCCTGCGCGCCCTCATGCGCGACGCCATGATCCGCAACACCCGTGCGGTGGCCGCCCTCAAGCTGCCGCGCCGGCACGCCACGACCATCAAGGTCGACCCCGTGCCAGGCGAGGCCGAGGCCTATGCGGACCTCGCCGCCATGGCCCGGCGGCTGGCGGCGGCGGGTGGCGTGGGACGCCAGCGTCTCATGCTGCAGCATCTGATGGGCGCGGCAGGGTCCTGCCCGGCTGCCGCCGCGGGCGCCCTTGCGCGCATCGCGGAGCGGACCGGCTCCGACCCGGCGTGGGCCGGGCTCGCCCGGCGCTGGGCCGCGATCGGGACGGGCGGCAAGGAGACCGCGCTGATCGAGCTGGTGCGGAGCAACCCGCAGGAGAAGAAGCTCATCTTCGTCCAGTCCCGCGAGACGCTCGCCCGCATCGGCGGGCGCCTTGACGAGGCGGGGCTGGCGTTCGCGCGCTTCGACGGCAGCCTGAGCGGACCGGAGAAAGACGCGGCGATCGCCGAGTTCCGCGACCATGCCCCCGTTCTGCTGTGCACCCAGTCGGGCGGCGAGGGGCGCAACATCCAGTTCTGCAACACGCTGATCAACTTCGACGTGCCCTGGAACCCGATGGCGATCGAGCAGCGCATCGGCCGTATCGATCGCATCGGCCAGGAGCGCGAGGTGTTTGTCTTCAACCTGGTCACGCGCGGCACGCTGGAGGAGCAGGTGCTGGCGCTGCTGGAGGAGAAGATCGCGATGTTCGAGCTGGTGGTGGGCGAGGTCGGCGCCATCCTCGGCGCCCTGGAGGAGGAGCGCGAGTTCCCGGACCTCGTGCTGGAGGCGTGGCTGGAGACGACGGAGGCCGCCCGCGCCGAGGCGTTCGAGGCGCTGGGCCAGCGGCTCGACCATGCGAGCCGGCAGCATCAGGGCGCCAAGGCCCTGGACGAGAAGCTGTTCGGCGAGGACTTCGAGGCCGCGTGAGGACAAGACATGAGCGCGCTGCGCGAGTTCGTTGCAGACCTGCTGGACAGCGAAGGTGCGCTCGTCGAGCCGGTCGAGCCCGACAGCCTCGACGTGCTGGCCCCGGAGCCGCTGCGCGCCGCCATGAGCTGGCCCGAGCTGGCGCGGCTGGCGTTCGGCGCTCAGCGGCCGCCGGGAGCCATGGCCGTCGGACTCGAGGGCGACTGGCTCGACCAGTTCGGGGCACTGCTCGGCAGCCGCGGCCGCCTCGCCGAGCGCCAGCTCGTGCTTGCGGTCCCTTCAGCGCCGCCGGGCGACCCGGAGCGCCGACTGGAGTCGGCGCTCGATCTCGACAACGCCATCTGGCGCCTGCGCGGTGCCACGCCCGGCTGGACGCGCTGCCTGCTGCTCGCCCTGCGCTACACCGCCACCTCCGACGAGCGGCGCGAGGGGCTCGTCTGGCTCGGGTTCAACGCCGGGACCGGCGCGGTGCTCGGCGATGACCTTGTGGAACGGCTGCGCCAGGTGCTGGCAGGCGAGCTGGAGTGGCGCGTGCCCGACCCTGCCGTGCGCGCCGAGGCGGGCCAGGCGTTGGATGCGCAGATGCTGGCGGAGCGGGTGCGGGGAGCAGTCGATCACTTAGTGCGGTGCGATCTGGAGCCGTTCCTGCGCGCCATGCGCCGTCGGCTCGATCGTGACAGCGCCCGGGTGCACGCGTACCACGACGATCTGCGCCGCGGTGCGCTGACGAAGCTGGCCGGGCTCCAGTCGGCCGCAGGCGACAAGGCCGATGCCGACCGCAAACGCGAAAGCCTGCGGGTGGCTGCCATCGAACGCGAGTAT
>DATMZP010000690.1:0-11186 GCA_035573595.1 Hyphomicrobiaceae bacterium | reverse complement strand
AGCGCCCAGTGATTCAGGCCTAGGAGGGCACGCGCATCCTGCTCCGCAGCCGGGTCCGGCTCCGGACCGGCTGGGCTCAAGACCCAGGGAAGCGACCCTTCGGCCGGCCGGCATACGACCCAGGTATCAAAGCCACGGGCGTCTCCCTTCTCCGGCCAGCGGCCGAGGGCGCCGTCAAGGGCGTCGGCTTGGGCGATCACACGGGTTTGTGCGGGCCTCAGATGGCGGGCGGCAAGTTCGGCGACCGCCAGCGCCAGCTCTTCGGCCGCGCTGAAGAGGCCCACCACCAACCGAACCTTGCTCGTTTTTGCTGTGTTCACTGCGCTCACTGGCCCGATTGCCGTTTCCGGCTACGATGGAGACTGTGGCGGCCGCGCGCTTTGACATGGATCAGTTTTGGGAGGGGTTGGGCACGGTCGGGGCCCTTTCATGCTTGGAGAGGGCTTGGCCGCGTCGCCAGTGGAGGCTAGGGCCATCGGCGTGAACTGACCATCATGGAGCGCGTCTTGTCGCGCGACCAGATCATGGACCTGTTGCGCGGGCACGGTTGGAACCCCGTCGACCGCAGCATCGACAACCTGGTCATCAGGCTCCGGCGCAAGATCGAGGCCGATCCCGAACGCCCGTGCCTGATCAAGACGATGCGGCGCCGGCTACCCTTTGCGGCCGACGTGCGATCAGGGCACTGAGCCCGGACGGCGCGGGCGTTCAGCGAGTGCGGCGCGGAAGGCCCGGGCAAGTTCCACCTGGCGATAGGGCTTGCGCAGCACCTTGAGGTCGAGCTCAGCAACATCAGCCTGATTGAGGAGCTCGGCCGAATAGCCCGAGGTGAGGATGACGCGCGTTCCAGGATAGCGCTCCCGCACCCGCCGGGCGAGGTCGAATCCCGAAATGCCGCCCGGCATGACAAGGTCGGAGAAGACGATGTCGATGTCCGGCGTCTCAGCCAGGACGGCGAACGCTGCAGCACCGTGGTCCGCCTCCAGGACGCGGTAGCCGAGCTCCTTGAGCCGCAGGGCCGTCAACCGGCGCACACGCTCGTCGTCCTCGACCACGAGCACGGTCTCCCCCCTTCCCGTATCGACCGCCGGCTTGGCGGCCGCTGCGGCTTCCTCCTCGGTCCGCCGCCCGGCGCGCGGCAGATAGAGGTTGACGGTGGTGCCCTTGCCGACCTCGCTGTAAATGGTGACGTTGCCGCCGGACTGGCGCGCGAAGCCGTAAATGGTGGCAAGTCCGAGGCCGCTGCCTTTGCCGGCGCCCTTGGTGGTGAAGAACGGCTCGAACGCTCGGGCGTGGACCTCCGGGGGCATGCCGTGGCCTGTGTCGGCCACCGACAGCACGACATAGTCGCCCGCGGCCATGCCCGGGTTGCTTGCCACGTCGGCGGCATCGACCGTGGCGTTGAAGGTCTCGATCACCAAGCGGCCGCCGTCGGGCATGGCATCGCGGGCGTTGAGGACAAGGTTGAGAACAGCGCTTTCCACCTGGCCCGGGTCGGCCGTAGTCGACCACAGGTCGGGGGCCAGCGCGGTGGAGAGGTCGATGGGCGCGCCGATCGTGCGGCGCAAGAGCTCGGTCAGGCCCAGCGCGAACTCGTTGAGGTTGAGGCTCTGCATCTCCAACCGCTGGCGGCGGGCAAAGGTCAGGAGCCGATCGGTGAGGCGGGCCCCCATCTCGGCCGCCTCGCGCGCCTCGCCGGCGAGGGACTGCGATAGCTCGTCCTTCAGCTTGGGCTCGAGCAGCTCGAGGTTGCCAAGGATCACGGTCAGCAGGTTGTTGAAGTCATGCGCCACGCCGCCGGTGAGCTGACCCACCGCCTCCATGCGCTGGGCCTGCAGCAGGATCGCCTCCTGCTGGCGCTCGGCGGTCGCGTCGTGGATGAGCACGAGGCGGCCGACCGCGCTGCCGCTGCTGCCGACAATGGCACCCTCGATGGTCTCGGCGGGGAACAGCTCGCCCGACTTCCGGCGGAACCGAGCCGTATGCGGCTTGGCAGCGGACTGCGGCGTTGTGGTGCCGGCGTTGAGGAAGCTCATGCAGCTCTCGGTATTCTCGAACAGGCAAGCCATGCTCTCGCCTAGCACCTCGGGCTCGGTATAGCCGAACACGCGCGTGAACGACGGGTTGACCAGCCGGACCGCCCCGGTCGGGTCGCAGATCACGAGCGGGTCGGGCAGGCTTTCGAAGATCGCGCGGAACAGAGCCTGCTCGCGCTCGAAGCGCTGCTCGGCGGCGCGTTGCGCACTCAGGTCGACAATGGTGCCGGTGAAGTAGCGCGCACCTCCGATCGCGAACTCGCCGACCGAGAGGTGCATGGGGAAGGTGGTGCCGTCCTTGCGCAGGCCCGCGACCTCGCGGCCGATGCCGATGATCTGGCGCCGGCCGGTGGCGAGATATTTGGCGAGGTAGGTGTCGTGCTGGCTGCGGTAGGGTTCCGGCATCAGCATGTTGATGTTGCGGCCGATCAGCTCGTCAGCGGCGTACCCGAACGTTTTCTCGGCCGCGGGATTGACCGTCTCGATGTGGCCGCCGGCATCGATAGTGATGACGGCCGCGACCGCCGATTGGAGGATCGCCCTGAACTTCAGCGCCTCGATATCGTTCGCTGCCGGCCCGTTTGTCATATCTGCTCCCTGGTCAACCACTGACAGCTCGGCAAGGAGGAAGGCTGCCGTTTCGCGCATGGCGGGCGGCCTTCAGTCTGCTGCTGCGCGGGAGGCGGCGCAAGCCTCAGCCTTCGGTGGCGCGGTAGAGCGCAGGTGACGCCCCGATGTCGCCAGCACCTTCCCTGGCTCAGGGCGCATCGTCGCGTTCTCCGCGAGTTCACGCGGCCTCGCGACGCGGCCGGGTGAGCAGCGGTCCATAGACGACGGCGAATCCGGCAAAGGCCATGAGCCAGGCCATCGCGGAAACGTGCAGCAGAGGCTCGCGTGCCAAACCGAACGCGGAGACGATGCGGGCCAACGCGGCGACGAGGGCCGCAACATAGATGAGCTGGGTCGGCGCGGTGGCGGTGAGCGGCCGGCCGGTATGGCCGAGGCTCGACCGGGTCATGATGGCGAGCGTCATCAGGCCGATGGCGCCGGCCGTCCAGCCGTGCAGCGCCCCCGAGGCGGTGAGGAGAGCCGGCAACGCAATGCTGGCCGCCACAAGGAAAAAACCCATCGGCACGAACGCATAGGCGATGTGGAGCACGAGGACGAGCGGCTCAGAGGCCGTGCGGTATCCGCGCCAGCGGGCGAGCCGCAGGGCGTGGAGCAAGCCTGCGCCCAGCGCCAGCACGGCCGTCGCGGCGTGCTCCGGGGCCGCGACCCAGTGCGCGAGCGCCGCCGCCCCGGCGATCAGGGTGACGACGTCAAACCGGCTGAAGAGCTGCGGCAAGGGGCCAGGCGGCTCGCGCACGAGCCAGTTGCGTGTGAAGCTTGGAACAACGCGCCCGCCGACCAGGGAGATCAGCAACACAGCGGCGGCGATGCCGATGCGCGTGCCATAGCCCGTGCTACTCGCCAGCGCGCTTTCCACATGGAACACCGCGTTGCCGACAAGGAGCAGGCCGACCAGAAACAGCACCTTGAGGTTGCGCAGGTTGCGTCCGGCCACGATCTCGCGCGCCACAACGGCTGCCAGGGCCACGAGGAACAAGAGGTCCACGACCGCCGCCCAAGGAAGGCCGAGCCAGGCCGAGATGGCAACGGCGAAGCGCCCAGCCAGCCAGGTCAGCAGGAGACCCAGCAAGGGCGGGCCGGTGACGGGGAGCCGGCCCGTCCAGTTCGGCACGGCGGTGAGCAGAAAGCCCGCGACGATGGCCGGCAGGTAGCCGTAGAGGAGCTCATGCACGTGCCAGTCAATCGGCGCGAAGGCCGTCGGCAAGGCGAGCGATCCGGCGAGCATCGGGAGCCAGATCGCGACCGCCAGCGCTGCCCAGATCGCGCCGAAGAGGAAGAACGGCCGGAAGCCGTAGCTCAGAATCGCCGGACCGTCATAGGTCCGCATCTGCTCCGCTGTCGTGACCATGCTCGAACCTGCTGCAAACGGCTACAGCCGAGGAGGGTGCTTCAGTACCGCCGATGAATGCGCCGCAGGACATTGCCGGCCGCGGCGGCCGGAATGGACAAACGCGTGAGCTTCATTGTGGTGACCTCCGGAGGTGACGTGGACGTGCGCCGCGTTACGGGCAGGACCGCGCAGCCCGAACACCATCAAGTTGAGCATCGGGTCGCGTCGTGACCCTTGACTTGCGTCAAACGTGGCCGGAACTGCCGGATGGCCCGTTGCGAGGGTAGCCCGAGTGGCGCTTTTGGGCTTGCCGCTGGGCGCCAACGACGACTGTCAGTCGGCACCCGTGAGGACGACATATCCTGCCCCCGATGGGAATCCACCGCCAATCGCGCTCGTCAGGTCACAAAAGGGGACCGTTTCACATTGCTCGCCACGCTCGATGAGTGCTTCGGCGGAATGCGGGCTGCCGCCGGCGGCGATCCCTCGCCCTGGGCGCCCACGGCTTTGCTGCAGCCCCCCTATACTGGGCGGGGTCGACCGGCTCATCCGATATCTCACATCTGCGAGCCGGTAGGGACGGCCAAGCCGGCCCGTCCTTAGTGCGAGAACAGCGTCGGCACTGTCATATGGCGGGCGATGTGGCGTGTGACGCCGCCGAACACCAACTCGCGCATGCGCGAATGGCCGTAGGCACCCATCACCAGCAGGTCCGCGCCGAGGTCGGCAAGGCGCGAGAGAATCTCGTCGCCGACACCGATGTCGGCTGTCGCCGACGTGTGCACGCTGGGTTTGATGCCATGCCGGGCGAGCGCAGCAGCGATCGAGGTGTCAGGCGCCAGGGCGGGACGTTCGTCCCCGCGTTCCTTGATCTCCAGAATGTGGATCTTCTCTGCACCGAGGAGGAGCGGTAGGGCGTCGAAGGCGGCGCGCGCCGCCTCGCGTCCGGCCTTCCAGGCAACGACAACGTTGCGGCCGATCTCCGGGTAGCGGCCGATGTAGGGCACGACGAGAACGGGGCGGCCGCTCTCCAATGCTAGCCTCTCGGGGAAGTCCAGCAGCGAAGAGAGGTCCCAGTCGGGATCGGTCTGCCCGGCGATGATCAGGTCGGTGGCGCGGCCGTGATCCATGACTGTGGGCGCGAGATCGACATGCGGCACCTTCACAGCGCGCCATTCGGCCACGAACGGCTGGTTGGCCGTCATGCGCGCGAAGATGGCGGCGATCTCCTCGGTCTCCTGGCGCTCGGCGGCGACCATGGAGCCCAGCACTTTGCCGCGGTAGGGGAGCGGGATCGGTGGCGCCGGCATCATCGAGTAGGCATGCATGCCGATGAGATGGCCATTATGCTTGCTGGCCAGGCGAACGGCTGGTTCCAGCAGGGCTTCCGCGCGGCGCTTGTCGTTGAGGTGAACCAGGATCGTCTTGTAGGGCATGTCTGTCGGGCCTCGATCGCGTGAAACGTGGCGCAACATGAGCCGGTGGCGCTGCGTCCTCATTGATGCCGGTCAAGCCCACTGCACTTCGCGGCGTGAGCGCGCCCGAGCCCGACCTTAGCCGCCCAAAGCGCCACCGCGCTCGGGCCGGTGGAATGCGCGGGGTCACGGATCGCCGCAGTGGCGATGTCCCCACGCAGTGGTCATTGACCGTAGTCAATGCCACCCGCTCCGGTCAGCGCAAGGTTGTTGCTTGGCTCAACCCATGGAGGAAGGCGATGCCAAAGCTAGAGGATCGCGAACCGGCGGCAGGCGCGGAGAGCACCGTCCACCATCTCTTGGTGCGCCTGCGCGAGTGGTGGCAACACCGCAACGAACTGAACACAATGGACGTGGAGGAGCTCACGTGGGTCGCCAGGGACCTTGGGATGACCGGCCAGGAGCTTAAGGATCTTGCGGCACGTGGCCCGGATGTTGTGCACCTGTTGCATGATCGAATGCGGGTGCTGGGGCTCACCAGGGCGGACGTGGAGCGGGTGGCGCACGGGCTGATGCGCGACATGGAGCGGACCTGTGCGTGCTGCAACGAGAAGGGTGTGTGCGAGAAGGACCTGGCCGCGCGGCCAAACGATGCCGCTTGGGAAGGCTACTGTCCGAATGCCGTTTCCCTCACGGGCGTCAAGATCATCAAGGGGCACTTCCCGGCGTGATGCCGACGAGCACGAGGCTTTTTGCTGCAGTTCTCACCGCCTGCACCCGGACGCTCCTGGCGACCACACTGGCAATCGCAGCTGGCTCGCCGCAGGGGCGGGGCGGGGCCCGGGATCGTCCAGAAGGGGACATCGCGTGTCCAGCACGGCTCGGACACGCTCGGCACGCGCCAGCCCCACCGTCTCTTGAGCGTTCCACGCTGCCAATCGGCACCGATTCAGGTGCTCCAGTCAGCGCCGAAGGCCCGCTCGAAGCCGCCGTGGGGTGAGCTGACCCGGCGGACATTAGTCCGCCGCGAGCACACAGCCGATCGTGCCGGCGACGACCGCATATGCGGAGTCGTAGGCGATGCCGAGTACGGCGCTGAGCGCAGCTGCGAGCGCTACATAGGGCGCCAGCGCCGTGCCGAAGAACTTCGCGAACATCAGCATGACAGCCGTCGGGCGCGTGCTTCGGCGCTGGAAGACGGGCAGTCCGCCGAGCACGAGTGCGAGGACGGAAAGGGTCGCTGCGGTGGCCTTCATGGATGCGCTCCCTGAAAGGTTGCAGCTTCCGGCGGCGATCCGCCCGTGAAATTGACCTGCATCAGCTATTATGGCGGGCGAGCCTACGGCAAGCAACATTGCCAGAGTTGGGATGACGACCCGCTGCAGCAGCTGCAGCGTCCCAGAGCAGATTGGCAAACGCCGGCATTCCGCTGAGGTGCCCGGACACGGCCTGGCGCGTCGGCGGTGCCCCCTTTAGTGGACGCGCAAGTCGGTCTGCGTCGGCAGCTCGACACCTGTAATCGTGGCCTGCGCCGCCAGGCGTGCCACGTACTGGGCAAGCGCCGTTCGATGCGCCCGCTCAACGACATACTCGGCGATGCGCTCCCGCACGAGGGCAAATGGGAGTTGGCGGCCCTGGATGTGCCGGTCGAGGCAGATGATGTGGAAGCCATAGCGGGTCTCCACCGGCGCCTTGGTCATCTCGCCCGGCGCGAGGCGGACCAGCGCCTGCTCGAACTCAGGCGTGGTGTCGCCCCTGGTGAGCTGGCCAAGGTTACCGCCGGCAGTAGCGGAGGGACAATCGGAGTGCGCGGCCGCCAGGTCGGCAAAGCGGCCGGGCTCGCTCGCGAGCATCGCGAGCACTGCCTCGGCACGGTCGCGCGCAGTGGCGAACGCCTCGGGCTGGTCGCGACGCGCGGCGATGAGGATATGGGAGGCCCCGTAGAGGTCGGCGGAACGGAAGCGGCTGCGGTTGTGGTCGTAGTAGCGCCGGCAGGCATCCTCATCAGGTTCCGGCACCCTGACCTCGCGCGCGATCAGGCCGCGGATCAGCGCCTCATCGTCGGTCTCGCGGCGCCCGTCACCGTCGGTCTGAGGCTCGGCCTTCAGGTCCTGCCGGCGCGCCTCCTGCAGCAGGAGCTCGCGGACGGCAAGCGCGCGGGCGGCCTGCTGCCAGGCACGTACCGGGGTGGATTCGGGATGATGTTGCACCTCGTGGGCGACGATGCCGTGCGGGATCACCACACCGTTGACGCTGACCGTGGTGCGCTGCACTTCTGCCAGCACCGGCTTGAGGGAACAGCTCATCGCCGTCACTCCGCTGGCTCAGCGGATCGCCGCACGGGGAGCGGCCGTGCGGCGGGCCGGCTCGAGCGCACCACCTGATAGCCGCGCCGGCCGAGGTACCAGATGGGCGCGCTCCACACGTGCACGAGGCGCGTGAACGGGAACACCAGAAAGATCGTCATGCCTAGAAACAGGTGCAGCTTGAAGAGCCAGTGTGCATCGGCGACCAGCGTCCAGGCATCGAGTCTGAGCATGAGGACTCCCTGCGCCCAGCTCATGAACTTCATCATCTCGTGGCCGTCGAGGTGGCCGAGCGACACCGGGATGGTGGCAAGGCCCAGGATGAGCTGGGCATAGAGCAGCAGCAGGACGGCGATGTCGCCGAACGAGGAGGTCTTGCGGATGCGCGCATCGAACAGCCGGCGGTGGACCAGCAGGGTAAGGCCGACAAAGCAGGCGATGCCGGCAATGCCGCCGATCAGGATCGCCATCCACTGCTTGGCGGTGTGCGAGATGCCGATGGCGTCAAAGAGCTGGATCGGCGTGAGCAGCCCCACGAAGTGGCCAAGGAAGATGACGAGGATGCCGACGTGGAACAGGTTGGAGCCCCACATGAGCTGGCGCCGGCGTAGGAGCTGGCTCGATCCGCTCCGCCAGGTGTACTGCTCGCGGTCGAAGCGCAGGAGGCTGCCGAGCAGGAACACGGTGAGGCACAGGTAGGGGTACCAGCCGAATACGATCTGATTGACGACATCACGCATGGGAAGCCTCGTCAGCTACGGGGGCGTTGGCTGTAGGTGAAGATCGGGCGCTGCGGCTTGGACGCCGGCATTCCCGGCGCCGGGCGCTGAACCGCCCGGACCTTGGCGATCAGGCCGTCCTTGCCGCATTGCGCCGCGGCCGGGCCAAAGGTGACCTCTTCCTCCTCCCAGGCCGCGTCGAGCGCGGCCAAGTCCTCGGGGTTCTCGTCGGACTCCCTCAGAAGGGTCTCGACGACCGCGGCCTGCGGCTTCGCGTCGGCAAGCGCCTGGACGCAGGAGAACACCGACGAGTAGGCGGCCTTGCGCTTCTTAAGCCGTTGCCGGATGGCCTCCAGGATATGGGCGGTCTCCGCGAGAAGGTTGCGGGCCTCCGCCTCGGGAATCTCGGAGAGGAACTCCAGGAACAGCGGCAGGTGGTCGGGCAGGTCGCTGCCGGCCATGGCGAGGCCATGGCGCTCGTAGAGCTCCATGAGGTCCACCATCGCCTGGCCGCGGTCGCGGCTCTCGCCGTGCACGTGCTCGAACAGGTTGAGGGAGAGCGAGCGCGTGCGGTCGAACAGCAGGACGTAGCGCTCCTGCAGGTCGTAAAGATCGCGCGTGGCGATCTCCTCCAGGAGGCGGTCGAGGCGGTCGCGGTTCTTCTGCGGCAGGCGGCCCTCGGCGTCGAGCGCGGCGCGCATCTCCGGGGCGGCCGCCTGCAGCTCGGCAGTCGGATAGCTGAGCACGGCCGAAAGGACCTTGAGGGTGCGCTTCATGAGATGAACTCCGTGGGTGTGCGCACCGTCTTCTGGCGCGGCGATCCGAACAGGCCCGTCTCAGTGCGCCCGTCCGAGCAGCCGTTGCCGAACGAGAAGCCGCACGAGCCCTTGAGGTCGTAGGCGTCCTCGCCCAGCTCGCGATGGGCGGTGGGGATCACGAAGCGGTCCTCGTAGTTGGCGATCGCCATGATCTGGTACATGTCCTCGATGCGCGCGCCCGTCAGGCCGACGCGTTGCGCGATGGCCTCGTCGATCACGCCATCGACGGTCTTGGCGCGCATGTAGGCGCGCATGGCGAGCATGCGCTCCAGCGCCAGCGCGACGGGCGCCTCGTTGCCGGCGGTCAGCAGGTTGGCCAGGTACTTGAGCGGGATGCGCAGAGAGCGCACGTCGGGCATCTCGCCGTCGCTGCCCATCTTGCCGGCTTCCGCCGCCGATTGGATCGGCGACAGCGGCGGTACGTACCAGACCATCGGGAGCGTGCGGTATTCCGGGTGGAGCGGGAAAGCGACCCTCCAGTCCATCGCCATCTTCCAGATGGGCGACTTCCTCGCGGCCTCGAGCCAGGCATCGGGCACGCCGTCGGCACGCGCCTGCGCGATCACAGCCTCGTCGTTCGGGTCAAGGAAGATCGATAGCTGCGCTTCGTAGAGGGCCTGCTCGTCGGGAGCACTCGCAGCAGCCTCGATGCGGTCGGCGTCATAGAGCACGACGCCCAGGTAGCGGATGCGCCCGACGCAGGTCTCCGAGCACACCGTCGGCTGGCCGGCTTCGATGCGCGGATAGCAGAAGATGCACTTCTCGGATTTGCCGCTCGACCAGTTGTAGTAGATCTTCTTGTAGGGGCAGCCTGACACGCACATGCGCCAGCCGCGGCACTTGTCCTGGTCGATGAGCACGATGCCGTCCTCCTCGCGCTTGTAGATGGCGCCGGACGGGCACGCCGCGACGCAGGACGGGTTGAGGCAGTGCTCGCACAACCTCGGCAGGTACATCATGAAGGTGTTCTCGAACTGGCCGTAGATCTCCTTCTGCACGCCTTCGAAGTTGTGGTCGACCGAGCGCTTCTCGAACTCGCCGCCGAGGATCTCCTCCCAGTTCGGGCCCCACTCGATCTTCTCCATGCGCTCGCCGGTGATCAGGGAACGCGGGCGCGCGGTCGGCGACGCCTGCAGCTCGGGCGCCGTCTGCAGGTGCTCGTAGTCGAAGGTGAAGGGCTCGTAGTAGTCGTCGATCTCGGGCAGATCCGGGTTGGCGAAGATCTTGGCCAGCACGCGCCACTTGCCGCCGATTCTGGGCTCGATGCGGCCGTTCTTCTTGCGCTTCCAGCCGCCGTTCCAGCGCTCCTGGTTCTCCCAGTCCTTGGGATAGCCGATGCCGGGCTTGGTCTCGACGTTGTTGAACCAGGCGTATTCCATGCCCTCGCGGCTGGTCCATACGTTCTTGCAGGTGACGGAACAGGTATGGCAGCCGATGCACTTGTCGAGGTTCAGAACCATCGCGATCTGCGCGCGGATTTTCATGGGTGGGCCTCTTGATTGACTTCAGAATGCGCTCTTGTTGGACGCAGCAGGGTTGCGTGGTAGGTTGCTTGCGAAGAGGAGGCTCTCCCATGTCCAAAGACGCCACCTTCCACCTGGAGACTTTTTTCCTCGCCTTCATCGAGGAGATGGTGGCCAGCGGCCGCTACAGCTCCCCCAGCCAGGTGGTCCAAGCCGGCTTGCGCTTGCTCGAGCAGCGCGAATCCCACGCCGACGCTCTGGCCACCGCTCTCCAGGAGGGGGAGGACAGCGGCTGGGTGGAGGACTTCGACTTCGATGAGTTCCTGGCGCGCAAGAATGCCGAGTTCGTGGAACGCGAGCGCGGTGAGAAGGCGTGACCGATTACGTCCTTTCGCGACTTGCAACGTTCGATCTCGACGAGATCTGGGACTACAGTGCCAAGCGTTGGGGACGGGAGCAGGCCAACAAG